>NZ_JAEQDE010000161.1:0-8983 GCF_020737865.1 Microcoleus sp. PH2017_35_SFW_U_B | reverse complement strand
TGAAAATTGGCATTATTGGTGCTGGCAACATGGGTGCTGGGTTGGGTAAACTTTGGGCAAAGGCAGGACATGAAGTCGTCTTTTCTTACTCACGAGATCGAAATAAGCTGCTTGAGCTGGCAACAGCGGCAGGGGCGACTGCAAAAGCAGGAACAATTCAAGAGGCAGCAGCACAAGACATTATCTTACTAGCTGTTTGGCTGCCAGCATTGGAAGAGGTCATTCATGCGGCTGGCTCTTTGGATGGAAAAATTGTCATTACTTGTGTGAGTGGAATTCAGCCAGACTTCACGGGGCAGACGATCGGTCTAGCGACTGACTTAAAAATTTCTGTTGCTGAAACCATTCAGAAACTTCTACCAAATGCAAAAGTTGTTGAGGCATTCAATACTACATTTGCTGAAATTATTGCTTCAGACTCAAGACAATTCGGTGCTGATTTTCCTAGCGTTTTTTACTGTGGTGACGACGTTGAAGCAAAACAAATCGCTGCAAGTCTCATTGAAGACTGCGGTTACAAACCAGTTGATGCAGGTAATCTTCTGGTAGCACGCACTTTAGAAACCTTAGCAAGTGCATGGGTGCAGTTCGCTGTTACGAGTCAGCTATTTCCCAACCTTGGGTTGAAAGCTTTGCAACGTTGAGCAGCATAATCAATCAAATGCAGCAGACGGTTGAGGGTCAATGACTGAGTTCAAGGTTGCTTGCCGCCGCTCGTTTGAGAATTTAGGCAGCAAGGTAGAAATTCCAGATCGGACTTTCTTTCAAACTTTCTTGCGGCAACTACATACAACGGAAAACCTAATATGAGTAACTTTTCTCCTGGCTACTACATTACCGCCGAACTTCGCATCAAAGAAGAATCTCAGGCCAAAGAGGCAATAGATTCGTTAACGATCTTATGCGCCGAGACCCTCAAAGAGCCAGGTTGTTCCATATTTCAGCTTCATCAAGACACAACAACTCCTCTCCGCTTAATACTATGGGAGAGATTTGACGATGAAGCCGCATTCAAACGTCACTTTGAGGAGTCGCATACCAAGGATTACGTTGCCCTAGACCTGACAGAGGTTGTGCAATACTTCCAGACAAGCGTGATTGCGGCCTAACATTCGTTCAAGCCGACCCCGACGCGGGGCGGCTTAGCTCAAGCGTTATGCGGATAATTGAGTCGGCTTAGGTATTAGACTTTTTCTCGCAATTGATGTATCAGTACCTTAGTTAGCTAACACCAGAACAGAAATGAGCGACACTAAAACCAACCCTAAGCCCGTCATCGAAAGTCGTGTCTTCCTTTGGTGGCACGCCCTCGTCATCTTCGTGATTGCGAACTTGGTGAGTGCGCTGCCAGTCGGTTATGGTGGTGACAAGATTTTCTACAACAACTTTGAGCAGCCGCAATTTTCACCGCCTGATTGGTTGTTTGCCCCCATGTGGCTCTTCTTAAATGTCACTTCGCTCATGGCTCTGTCTATTGTGGCAAATTTACCAGAGCGTTCAATACGCCGCCGGACGTTCCTAATTTTTGAAGGAGTTGGTTGGGTATTGTTCGCCATCTTTACCACGATCTACTTTTTGATGCGTAGCCCAATTCTCGGTGCAGTAGATACGGTGGCTGGACTTGCTGTTGGATTTGCTAGTCTAGCCTGTTGTGTTGGTATCGGCCAACGACGAGCTACGTTCTTCATTTTACTGAGGGTGATCTGGCTGTGCCTTGCAAGTTATGTTTCGGTCTATGTCGCATTTCACAATACTGATGAGTTTTTTTATAATATTGGGTGGGTAAGGTAAGTCTAACCAATCGAATGTACCTAAAAACACATAATGCCCTCAATCGAGTTGTTATGCAGGAAATAGAGTGAAGGTTAATGGATATTATCGACACTATCAAGCCAAAAAATAGAACTGCGTGGCGAGAATGGTTGGATAAACACCACGTTGAGTCGCAGCATAACCAATCAGAGCATCAGACTTGATGCCGAGTTAGTAACGTCTCGATCAATTGTTGAGCCGTTTTTAACCGTTTAGGATCATTGGATTGCGCGACCCACGCTGCCAACTCATTCAGCGAACCATTTACTAAATGAGCAAAGCCCTCCACATCGATCGTATTTAGCTTTCCCTCCTTGACGGCTATCTGGATTGCCTCATAGAGCAATCCAAACCCATACTGGTCGAACTCGACTAAGGTGTCTGCCGCCAAAACCGCTGGGGCTTCAATGAACACCAATCGTCGCAATTCCTCTTGCTGTGCAATCTCTAAGAATGCCTGACAACCGATTACCAACTGTTCCCAATTGTTGTCTAGGGGCTGTATTTTGCTTCTGATGTAGCCTGTGATCTCGCCATAGGCTTCGGCAATCACAGCTTTAAAGACTCCCAGCTTATCGTTGAATTGGTGATACAACGCCCCACGAGTAATCCCCAACTCGCTGATAATTTCCTCGGTTCCGGTGGCTGCATACCCTTTGGTTGCAAAGAGATGACGCGCCCGAACAAGGATGGCACGGCGGGTACGTAAGGTTTGTTCAGCCTTGGTTAGTTTAGTGGGCATAGCAGGTTGCTTGACATTCATACAGTATGTATCTTGACAGGATTGGAAAGAGTCGATATTTTAGATACATACAGACTGTATCTTTTATGGGGATTTTTCTCAAGGAGGCTGTCATGCAAACGACTCTAAACACTCGCAAAGCCACGATCGCGGATATTCCTTTTCTTGCCAGAATCGAGTACGAAGCTTCCTTACCTCCTTTGAATCATTGCTTTTGGGAGGACATTTTGCAAGGTACTGGAACAAGCGCATTGCAATTCATTGAGGCGGAACTGAGGGCAGGTGCTTCTAACTGGGGGAATGTGACTGATTTCTTGATTGTGGAGGAACAGGGAAAACCGGTTGCAGGGGCAGCAGGTTACACACCAAACTTGGAAGATTACTGCCCGTTGCGCTTATCCCATCTGGATATGATCGCAAAAGATTTGAACTGGTCTAAGGATATTGAAACGGACTTTCGCGATCGCTATATCCAATTTTGGGGTGGCGATTTGCGACCGTTTTTTCTAACCCCTCAAGCACCTTGGATTATTGAAAATGTTGCCGTCTTGCCAGAAGCACGAGGTCGAGGATTAGGAAAAGTGCTACTCAGAGCGCTCCTAGAGGAAGGGCGATCGCAGCAGCATTCTCACGCAGGAATTATGGTCATCAATGGGAACGATGTGGCTCGTCATACCTATGAGTCTATTGGGTTTAAGCCATACCAAACCTTTCACGCCGAGTATTTCGCCGAACAATTTAATCTCGAATTTCCAGGAATTACCAAGTTCGGTTTTTGTTTCAATTAAACAGGAGAACATAATATGTCGTTCAAGACGATTCTTGTGGCTGGCGCGAGCCGTGGCATTGGGCTTGCCGTTGCTGAACATTTATCATCTCAGTGCGATCGCTTGCTAGCAGTTTCTCGCACAGAGTCGCCGATCGGGGAGTGGATTCAGGCAGACTTGTCTAACATAGGGGGTGTGGAAACAGTGGCAAAAGCGATCGGGGAAGATTCTTTAGATGCACTCCTATACATGGGAGGCACTTGGGAAACCCATGCGTTTACTAGCCAGTACAAGTTTGAAGATTGCTCTGATGCGGACATTACCCAAGTGATTGCAGTGAATTTATTGGCTCCGATTCGGTTGGTTAAAGCTTTACTACCTGCCCTCCGACGATCAGATAATCCAAAAATCATTTTTATGGGTGCGCTCTCCGGTCGGGATAATTTCCCAGGACGAGAGGTTGCTAATAGTGCTTCTAAGTTCGGGTTGCGGGGTGTTGTGCATTCATTGCGTGAAGAGTTGCGATCGCAGCAAATCAGTGTCACAGTGATTAATCCTGGCAATGTCGGCACACCCGAAGTTTTGGCTGATCTTGCCGCAGATAATCTATCAGGCGGTGAGGCAATTCCTCTAACAGATCTTCTAAGAATTATTGATTGCATTCTCTCCTTGTCACGAGCTACTTGTATTAAGGAAATTGACGTACCCGCAATGTTAGGTAAGGGGGCTTGATGAATAGTACTGATCAATTGCAAGACCAATATGTCAAAGTCGGTTCAGTGAATACCCGATACTGGCAAACTGGTGATTCAGGCAACACGGTCATCTTGCTTCATGGTGGCGGCGGTTATATTGAGTTGTGGAAGCACAATATCTTTGAATTAGCCACTCATCATCGTGTATATGCGTTTGATATGGTCGGTGCGGGTCAATCCGATAAACCGGATACTGATTACACCTTTGACTTCATGGCGCAGTTCACGCGGGATTTCATGAAGGCTTTAGACATCTCTAAAGCGAGCTTGATTGGAACTTCTGCGGGTGGTGGAGTGGCACTCACCATTGCGCTGAACTTTCCAGAGTTAGTTGATCGACTTATTCTGGTTGGCAGTGCTGGTTTAGGTAAAGAAATCAATTTTCTGTTGCGGATCTCAACGTTTCCACGTTTAGGCAGATTATTGAGTTCGCCAAGTAAATCGGGTGTGGCAATGTTGTGTAAGCAGGCGGTCTATGACTCAAACCTCATTACTGACGAGATCGTCAAGGAGTTTTATCAAATGGCGACGATTCCTGGCGCGTCAGAAGCAACATTAAACGTCGGTCGTTCAAACTTCAACATCTGGGGACAATTTCACCAGTCGATTACTGAAAGATTAGGGACTATTGTGGCTCCGACCCTAATTGTTTGGGGTAGACAAGACCCGATGGTTCCTGTAACCCATGCTCAGAATGCCGCTAAAATCATTCCAAATGCTCGGTTGGAAATTATTGAAGAGTGTGGTCATTGGAGTTCGATTGAGCATCCTCAAAAATTCAATCAGTTAGTTTCAGGGTTTCTCTCGTGATTTTTGGATTGGTTGCCATTTGTCTGTCGTTTACGACCAAGGATATTTTTTATGCGTAGTAACCACAAAATAGCCCTGATTACAGGCGCTTCATCAGGGATTGGAAAAGCACTCGCCGAGAACTTTGCTCAAGACGGTTATGACGTGATTCTGGCGGCGCGCAGTTTCAGCAAAATGGAGTCTCAAGCTGCCTATCTGAAAGAACGATACAACATCACCGCAACTGTCATCGCCGCCGACTTGGAATCCCATGAAGGAGCCGCCAACTTGTACAAGGAGATCAAGAACAGTGGCTTCATGCTGAGCGCACTAGCGAACAATGCAGGCTATGGCACTTTTGGCGAGTTCAAAGACTCGACTCTACAATCGGAACTGGCAATGATGCAGATCAATATGAACACGATCGTCGTATTGACGAAGCTCTTCATGCCTGACCTCCTGGCTACCAACGGCAAGATTATTAATACTGCCTCAACCGCTGCATTTCAACCTGGCCCATACATGGCTGTGTATTACGCCACCAAGGCATTTGTCCTGAGTTTCTCAGAAGCAATTGCCGCTGAGCTTGAGGGGACAGGTGTCACCGTGACGGCGCTCTGTCCCGGGCCGACGGCTTCTGGTTTCCAAGACAAAGCCGATATGCACGCCTCGGCGCTCGTCAAAAACAAGAATCTCCCGATCGCAGAGGAGGTAGCTGCTCTAGGCTATCGAGCCATGCAACGTGGTCAGAGGGTGTACATCCCAGGCATTGTAAACTGGCTGATGGTTCAAAGTCTGCGCTTCACGCCACGTAGCTTAGTCACTAAAATCGTCAAGGCGATGTCAAAACCAATTTAATGAGCTGATTGTGCCGAAACACTTTTGATGTCCAGCCTCATAGCAAGATTCTAATAAATGGGGCAAGAATCAATGATTAATCTGGATTTTTCTAACAAGATTTTGACTCGGCAGAAATCTTTGCTAAGCTTGGTTTCGTATTGAGGTAAGGCGGAAAATAAACTTTATCATTTTACTTCCAAAATAAAACGATTTGGGTTGGCTTATCTTAAATGCGAAACACGGAGGGAAGATATCTAATAACAAGCACTTACATTTTAGTTCATGGCGCTTGGATGGGGAAATTTTGACAGTGGTAAAGTCTCCTGCTGGAGTTGTGGCGATTACTCGGCACGTTAAGCCGGGATTTGAATCTGTATTTGAAGAGGCAGTGCGAGGTGTCATTCTTGCAGCTAGTACCTTTCCGGGCTATGCAGGAGGTGAAGTTTTATATCCCACAACGAAGCGTGGTGCATGGCAACTGATCCTGCGCTTCGACACCGTTGTTCATTTGCAAGAGTGGGAAGAATCTCCCATTTGTCAGGGCTGGATTGCTAGGGCAGATGCACTCACTATAGGCGATCCAAAAGTTTTGCGGGTTAATGGTTTAGAAGCCTGGTTCGTTCTGCCTGAAGTGCCGAATGCACTTCCACCCCCTAAATGGAAAACTGCGATTGTTAGCGCGATCGGTATCTATCCAGTCATTTCTCTGATGCCGATTCTGCTGAAACCAATCACAAATGGACTCCCTGCTTGGCTAGCAACACTTGTAAGCATTGCCATCATGATGCCGTTGATGACTTGGGTCATTATGCCTCAGGTAACGCGATTGTTTAAGCTCTGGCTTTATCCTCCTGATGCAAAGCATTTAGCCCATAAATCAACTAACTCAAACCCAAATTAAAGGAATGGATTCATGGATAACCTGCAACTAGAAAATGGATTCCCGGTCAACCCTATCCGAGTTGGCGATGGAATTGTTCTCATCAACATATTTACACTAGATCCTGAAAAAACTGAGCAGTTTGTTTCTACTCAAGTTGCCGAGTACAAGAGATTGAAAGGTCAATTCCCAGGCAGTTATACAGCCAATCTGCACATTAGCCTTGATCGGACACGAGCTGCAAACTACGCTAATTTTGCATCGGTAGAAGATTATGTCGCGATGCGAAATAGCCCTGAGTTTGCCGATCATTTAAAGCGTCTTCAAGGGCTTGTTGTTAAGGCAGAACCCCAACTCTATCAAGTGATTTACACACAGAATCTAGATATGCAAACCTCTGAAGAACCTTTACCCATGTTGCCCGCTCCAGAACTTGCACCAAAACTTTCGCCTCCCGCCCTTAATTGATATTGATATTGCATGACATCGCAGACGTGCTTGAATAATTGGTTTCGGATAATTCGCGATGGGTGAACGAATAGACCATTCAAATGAACGGTAGTATTTTGTAGGCATTTAATCATTCTAGGAGAAATCATGGACGTTACAAATTCAATCGCTCTTGTAACAGGAGCAAATGGTGGCATTGGTCGATATTATGTGGAAGCATTGCGAACAGCAGGTGTTTCTCGGATTTATGCAGGGGCGAGGAACCTAAATTCTCTGACTAACATCGTTGCGATTGATCCAGAGCGGATTATTCCAATTTCGTTAGACATTACGGATGAACAGTCCGTAACCACCGCAGCAGCAACCTACCGGGATGTCACTCTTTTGATTAATAATGCTGGAATCGGTTTGCTCAAGGGTTTTATTTCTGCGACTGACTTTTCTAGTGCTAGAGCCGAGATGGAAGTGAACTACTTTGGTACGCTCGCGATGTGTCGCGCTTTTGCTCCAGTGTTAAAGGACAATGGCGGTGGAGCGATCGTCAACATGCTCAGTATTCTCGGAAAAGTTAACTTTCCCATGAATGCGTCCTACTGTGCTTCTAAGGCTGCGGCAATATTAATGACTCAGGGTGTTCGGGCTGAGTTGGCAGCGCAAGGTACGTTGGTTGTCGGTGTGATGCCTGGGACGGTCGATACAGAAGTAAGTAGAAACTTTCCACCACCGAAAGTGTCTCCAAAAGTTGTTGCTCAAGAAGCCTTGCAAGCCGTGATCGATGAAGTTGAAGATGTCTATCCTGGAGAACAAGCCAAAGAGATGGCAGCACAGTTGCTTAAAGATCCAAAAGCACTCGAAAAGATGATGGCAACGATGCTGCCCAGTTAATCATCTTCAACGGGAACCGATCATAATGAGGCGAAATTAAGGGAGAAACCCGCTATGAGTTCATTGCAGACTGTACCTAAGAAGCCCAGGCTCAACTCTGCTTTCCAACGGTTGATGTCAGTTCACTGGTGGATGGCAAGCTGTTATCTGGTTTTGTTTGTTGTCGGTACGTTTATGTCACAGATGCCCAGAAATGACTTTCGAGACATTCTCTACGACTTTCATAAATCGATCGGGGTATTGACGATGGCACTTCTGACTTGGCGCATCCTCACCTTGCTCCAGGTGGTGTGGAAGAAGTACACGAAACGGCAGCCTAAGTTTTCTCTGCAATGGCTCAAGAATTTTGCGTTGCATACGCTGATGTATATCTTTATGTGGGCAGTCCCGATCGCAGGGTTTCTTCTTTCTAATTCCTTTCGAGCCAACGGGGTCAAGTTTTTTGGATTAGTGCTACCCGATGTATTTCCGCAGGATGCGAAGATGGTTGAACTCGGTCGGGCACTTCATTTCTGGCTTTCCTACACATTCCTAGCATTCATCGCGCTGCATTTAATCGTTCAATGGAAAGTTGCTAAAGCCAACTGGCGAAGGCTTAAAGGATTCATTGAAGCAAGAATCAGTACGCAAAGAAACTGAACTTCCCAGTATTTCTAACACTGGGAAGCGTGACAAAATAGAGATGGCAGCGCAATTACTCAAAGATCCAAAAGCACTCGAAAAGATGATGGCGACGATGTTGCCTAGTTGAATGCAATCTACATGAGAAAAACTCATTATGGCTCAACCACAATTTGCCAAGGGGCTGCTGAGTGCTGCTGCACTGTCAACGCTGATCATCCCAATTGGAGTGGATGCAGTTTTATTGGCAAACGGGCATATGAATAACCCAGCATGGCTTCCCCACGCTAAACTTCACTGTGCAATGTCTTTTTTTGCGGCGGCTTCTCTAGGAATTGCAGCGTTAGCAATTTTAAAAGTGCGTCCCACCAGCGATCGCTTTTCAATGGGTTTGGCTGCATTTCTCGGATCTGCGTTCTGGGTTGGGCTAATTGGCGCGGGG
>NZ_JAEQDE010000042.1:0-43159 GCF_020737865.1 Microcoleus sp. PH2017_35_SFW_U_B | reverse complement strand
GCAAATAGTCTCGTGCGATCGCCCGAGTTGCGGACAAAGCTACCCAAATAGTCAAGGATGGGTAGCTTTGTCCATAAATTAAGTTACAGTTTCAAACCCAGTCCGCAAGAAGAACCCCTATTCGCCCACCAAGAATCCCTCTATCGCTTCTTGCTCAAAGCCACGGCGTACAACGCTGACGATCGCTTCCAGTCGGCGGAGGAAATGGCCGATCGATTGTTGGGAGTGTTGCGGGAAGTGGTAGCACTGGAAACAAATACGCCGCATCCGGCTGCCAGTACCCTGTTCGGCTCGGATATGCTCGCGCTGACGGCATCTTCAGACTTGGAACCGATTGGCGCGGACTTCCGACAGTTGCCCGTACCGACGATCGATAGCAACGATCCAGCTTTTAACGCGGTATTGAATGCCCAAGCGATCGCCGATCCCATACAACGTCAGGTGAATTTGGAGCAGGTGGTGCAGCAGTATCCCAACTCTCGCGAAGCTTTACTCCGACTGGCTGACAGTGCGATCGAGATTCGCCACTATCCAGCCGCCGAAACGGCACTAACGCAAGCCGAACAACTCGATGCTTGGGATTGGCGCGTGCGTTGGTATCGCGGTAGGTTGCTGCTGGCGCGGGGTCAGGCAAAACCCGCACAGGAACAGTTCGATCGCGTTTACTCGGAATTGCCGGGGGAACTGTCTCCTCAACTAGCATTGGCGCTGGCGGCGGAATTGGCAGGCGATCGCAAGCAGGCAATTAAGCTCTACGATCGCGTGTGTCGGACTGACCCCAGTTACGTCAGCGCGACGTTTGGCTTGGCCAGGTGTTTGAGTGCTACAGGCGATCGTCAGGCGGCGGTGGAGGCGTTGCGACGAGTGCCGCCAACCTCGAATTTGTCGGTGCGATCGCGGGTGGAAACGGCACGGATGCTGATCGATCGAAAACATACCGCACCAGGAGCCAAGGAGTTGAGCCTAGCAGCCACGACGCTCGAAGCCTTAACGCTCGAAGGCATGGAGCGGCATCGCTTGACGAAACAGCTTTTAGAAACGGCGCTAGGATCGATCGCTTCAAAAGCGATTCAGCCATCGGCGATCGTCCTTTTGGGGCATCAACTGCAAGAAGTTGAGCTCAGAAAAGGGTTAGAAAAAGCCTTGCGCGCCATGGCACATTTATCCACGGGAGCGGAAAAGATTCGTTTGGTTGATGAGGCGAATCGCGTGCGTCCGAGAACATGGTTGTAGGAGAGGAAAGCGAATGGAATTCACGCCTACGCGGACTCAGGAATTTTCAACCTGCACAGGCCGATTTTACTCCTGTAGCCGCGTTTTGAACCGCCATATTTTCTTGTTATATCAAATCCGGTAACATCAGAATTATTCATCTCTCTTGTCTCTCTCTGTGTTCTCTGCGCCCTCTGCGGTTAAATCATTCCGATCCAGCAGGAAGCGATATTACTCATGCTTTTTTAAGACCCAAACTATGCAATGTCCCAACTGTGAAGCTTTAGTTCAAACAGACGATCGCTTTTGCGAAGAATGCGGTACGCCACTGGTCAATTCACCCGTCAATGTTACTGAAACTTCTACAAAACTATGCAATAAATGCGGCGCGGCACCCGAGGCGATCGATGCCGATGGATACTGTTCGGTTTGCGGGTTCAAGAATGAACACTGGCAAGTCCGAGAAACCGATCGCATGGAAGTGAATCTTCAGCCTAATTTCGCGGGAGTGAGCGATCGGGGATTGAGACACGAACGCAATGAAGATTACTTGGCTTGTGCGGTAATAGAAAGCAGTAACACTTATATTGCGATCGCCTGTGATGGGGTGTCGAGTTCTCAGTTTCCCGAATTGGCATCGAAAGCAGCGGCAGAAGGTGCCAGAGATGGCATTGTCACTGCTCTAGAAAAACATCTTTCCCCAGAAACAGCTCTCCAACACGGAATCGCTGCCGCACTCAATGAAGTCTGTGTTATTCCTCATAGGAGTTTGAATCAAGATGCACCTTCGACGACGATTGTTGCGGCGGTAGTACAAAATTCGATCGCGACAATTGCTTGGTTGGGAGATAGTCGCGCCTACTGGATCGATCGGGAAAACTCCCAACTGCTGACGCGAGATGATTCTTGGTTGAACGAAATAGTTACATCGGGACAAATGAGCGCAGCCGAAGCTAGCAAGTCCGATAAAGCTCATGCCATTACGCGCTGGCTGGGTGTGGATGCTAAAGAGGATGCTGTTCCTTCGATCGTGCAGTTTCCGATTCCCGGTTCTGGATATTTGTTACTTTGTACGGATGGATTGTGGAATTATGCACCCGAAGCGCCACAACTCGCCGATCTTGTCAAGGGCAATGCTTCAGAAGATGCGATCGGCATGGGGCGCCATCTCGTAGAATTTGCTCGCTCTTGTGGCGGTCGAGATAACATTACTGTCACTCTGTTAGTCGTTTGAGGATAATATTATAAGAAGGAAGAAGGAAGTTTGGCAATGAAGCTGTGTACGGAATGTAACGGATGTAAATAAGATATTGCAACGTTCTCCATTAACCTGTAGGGGCAGGTTCGCCAACCATATCTAATGAGTACCAACAATCTTAATAAACCTGCCCCCACCCAACGAGAGATTCACGATCGCGCTCTTTGATATAATTGGGGAATGTGCGATCGCAATTCTATCGCTGGCTGGCGAGAAACCGGGTTTCTGCGAATAAGGTCTGCTGAGTACGAAGCATATAAAAAGAAACCCGGTTTCTGAGATTGTGCGATTCCCTACGGGATAGCTGCGCTTCACGAATTTCTGTCGTTAGGTGAGGGCGAGTTTTTGTAAATTGTCGATGTTCATTATAGATAGTGGGCTCACGGGCCCTTACAGGATAATTGATAATACTGCAAGATCTCAGTTCTACTCAACCTACACTCTAATCTCTTTTCTCAATCTGTAAATTAGCATCATTTTTACTGAAAAAAGCATCGATCGCATTTACTCAAAATTCATTCAAAAAACTCAAAAACAATGTCTACCCAATTCCAAGCCGAAGTCTTCCAAAATCCCTACCTTCATCAAGGTTCCAGAGAAGTCAATGCCATTATGACCGTCACCGTCCGTGGGGACGAAAATATTGGCATCGCACCTCAAACAGGAGGCAAACTCTTCGGGATTATCTGCGATATTTCCGGTTCGATGCAGGGCGCAAAAATCCACGCCGCCAAAAATGCGATGATTAAACTCGTGCAGTTAATTCCGGCGGATACCTCCTTTTTTATCGTGGTAGGTTCCACTCGCGCCCAGGTAATTTTTCCCACTGCCCTAGCCACAGTAGAAAACAAATCCCAAGCCATTTCCCAAATTAAAGAAGTCCAAGCCAGTGGCGGTACATTAATGTCTCAATGGCTGGAAGCTTCACTAACGCAGTTCAAAGAGATGCCCAATGCCGTCAGACAAGCCCTATTGCTTACCGACGGGCAGAACGATGATTCCGACCAAAAACGCCTAGAAAAGGTGCTGCAAGCGTGCGAAGGTGTATTTCAGTGCGATTGTCGGGGCGTGGGAACCGACTGGCGCGTCAAACAGCTTCAGTTCATTGCCAACAGGCTACTCGGAACCACCGATATCATCGCCAACGCGGTGCAAATAGAAGCGGATTTCCAAACCATTCTCGCCCAAGCAATGACTAAAACGGTGAGTGATGTCGCCTTGCGTTTGTGGACTCCCCAAGGGGCAAAGGTGCGATTTTGCAAGCAAGTTAGTCCCGAAATTGTCGATTTGACCGATCGCGCCCAATCTATTAAACCGCAAGTTTGCGACTATCCGACAGGGGCTTGGGGAACGGCAGAATCGCGCGATTACCACTTCTGCATTGAGGTGAATCCCGGTAATGTGGGAGATGAGATGCTGGCGGGAAGGGCGAGTTTAATTTACACCGCTGATGGGGTGGAAACGAAAATTACCGAGGCGCGGATTCTAGCGGTGTGGACGGATGACGAACAGAAATCTACGAAAATCGATCGGCGAGTGGCGCACTACACCGGACAAGCAGAACTCGCGCAAACCATTCAGGAAGGACTTGAAGCCCGCGATAAAGGTGATGTAGAAGTGGCGACGGCTAAGCTGGGAAGGGCTGTCAAACTCGCCCATGACTCCGGAAATGAGGCAACGGCGAAACTACTGCGCCAGGTGGTGGAGGTGGAAGATGCACCCACGGGAACAGTTCGTTTGAAGCGGAATGTGGCGAAGGAAGATGAAATGGCATTGGAAACTCGATCGACCAAAACAGCACGAATTTCGAGAAATTAGCCATCCCAAATCTATAGCAGTTGACAGTTGACAGTTGACAGTTGACAGTTACATAGTACGAGCATCTAACCGTTTCTGCTCAAGGGTATTAGGATCTATTTATGACATTATTTATGTCCCGATACGGTTCAGTTAAGATTGTCCGAAGAGAGGAACGAAGCATAAGCCCTTCGGGCAGGCTTCGCCAACGCAGTGTCTATGTTTCATGAGTTTTCCCTGTGACAATCTCCGATCGCAATCGTATTGATTTATGTCCTAACCTATGTGGCGGTTGCTATACAATCCCAAATCTAGAATCCACAATCGGCAATCCAAAATCCCCAATCCAAAATCGTATAGATAATTATGTCAGTCTATCAGTGTCCAAAAGGTCACGAATCGATCGAATCCGATTATTGTTCGGAATGCGGCGCGAAGATTAATGGAGGTGCGGCTGTCGAAGCCAAAAGTCCGCCCGTTCGAGTTGCCACAGCTACCATTAACTGTCCCGATTGCGCGACTCCACACGAGGAAGATAGCGGCAACTTCTGCGAAATTTGTGGCTATAACTTCGTCACCGGTGCGAGTGGAGAAATTCCAATTCCCAAGGCATCAGGAATCGCATCTTCTGTTTTGGATGCGGGTACTATAGATGCGGGCGCAACCCATATTTCCCCGACATCTACCTCACCCACAACGACAGGAACTCCCGAACTTCTCATCACAGTCGATCGCACTTTGCGCTGTGAAGGTAGCCCGGAACCGCCCGCGTTTACCCCCATGACTTTCCCTATGGAAAAACCCAGTACCCTCATCGGACGCACTAGCGATGTCCGCGCCATTTATCCAGATCTCGCCCTCGATTTGGACGATGCCATTTCCCACCGCCACGCCGTCATTCACCGCCAACCAGATGGGGC
The DNA here is from genome assembly GCF_020737865.1 of Microcoleus sp. PH2017_35_SFW_U_B. Taxonomy (NCBI): domain Bacteria; kingdom Bacillati; phylum Cyanobacteriota; class Cyanophyceae; order Oscillatoriales; family Microcoleaceae; genus Microcoleus; species Microcoleus sp. PH2017_35_SFW_U_B. The sequence goes on along the minus strand of NZ_JAEQDE010000042.1, from coordinate 37,972 downwards.
ATTAATCCTGCGCGATATCGGTTCCACCAACGGTACGTTTCTCAATGGGGTTGAACTTGTGCCGATGACAGATATTAGTCTGAAAGATGGGGATGAAATTACGTTGGGACATTGGACAAAGATGATTGTTAATATTACCCAGTCTTAACTAGCAGGCAAATCGGTAATTGATAAAAACTCCCCCACCAATGACAAATTATATCATGTCCGATAGATTACCACAATAACAAAAACAGTTCGTAGTGCGGACTTAAGTCCGCATCTTTTAACCAATTACCCATTACCAAATTTATGAGCCAAGTTACCACCAATTCTGCTTCAAGAAAAAAGCCCAGTTCGATCGCAAATTGGAAGACAAAATTCACCACCCCTCAGATTCTGCGATGGGGATTGTACCTGGTGTGGGGAGTCAGCCTTTTAGCCTTGGGGACTGCCAATGAAGCAGTGAAAATGCAGCGCGATGCGATCGAAACCATCGGCAAAAATACCGCACCCAGCGTCTTAACTGCCCAGCGAATTAAAGATAGCCTCGCCGATTTGGATGCCAATGCTGCTAACGAATTGCTCGTCAAACCGGGCGAGAATCCTCAAGCCGCTAAAGATTATCGGGGACGGCAAGAAAAACTGTCTAAACTCCTGGCATTAGCGGCGGAGAACATTACGGAGGGGGATACAGAACGCCAACAGATTCGCACGCTGATCCTATCGTTGGGGGACTACATGACGCAAATCGAACGGGCGCGATTGGCGAACGAACGGGGGGATTCGCGATCGCTTTTGGAGGCGTATCGCAAAGCAGCAAACATTTTGGACTCAATTTTACTACCTGCTGCCGAACAATTGCAAAATGTTAACTTAGAGAGTCTGGATCGAGCTTATATCTCACAAAAAGCGCGATCGGCTAACCTCTTGTTCCTCGCAGTTATTGGCAACCTCTTGCCACTTGTCATGTTGGGACTATTACAACTGTTTCTCTACCACCGAATGCGCCGCAATCTCAATCCCTATTTGTTGGGAGCTACCCTATGTGCGATCGTCTTATTCTTTTATATCACCAATGCACTAAATGCGGCTTCCTATCATCTGAAAGTCGCTAAGGAGGATGCCTTTAACTCGCTTTTGCCGTTGCGACAGGCTCGCGCTCTTGCCTACAGTGCTAATGCCGATGAAAGCCGCTATTTGCTCGATCGAGAATTTGCGGCTCAACACGAACGCAACTTTGTTGAGAAAATGGCGAAAATTGCCGTCATCCCCAGTAATCTAAATTTTGAGTCTGTCGCTAAGGAATTCAAGCCATCCAACGTCAAGGGTGTCGCGGGTTTTACTGGATTATTCGCCCAAGAATTTGCCAATATTACTTTTGGTGGAGAGCGAGAAGCGGCGGTGGAAATGTTATCAGCATTTGGGGTTTATGTCAACATAGACAAACAAATTCGATCGCTGGTAAATAGCGACAAAAAAGCTGAAGCGATCGCACTATGTACGGGAAATAAACAAGGGCAATCTAATTGGGCGTTCACTCAATTCCTTAAAAAACACAATGATGTAACAGACATTAATTTAACCGCGTTTACAGAGAATCTCGATCGGGGATTTAAAAGTGTAGGTTATGTGCCCGATAAATCTAAGCAATCAAGTGATGATATTTTGCAGTTGTCTCTGCTCGATCGATCGTTTAAAAATACCTACCAAGTTGAGATGTGGAGTCTCGGGTTAATTAGTGCGATCGCTATTTTAACCTTTTTTGGACTCAATCTGCGTTTGAAGGAATATTCGTGATCTTCCAAAGAAGTCAATTGGGGCTTTTTCGTGGGGTGGGGGCGGGTTTATTTAACCTGTCTGCTACCTTTTAGGCTGTTGGCGAACCAGCCCCTACAGGATTATTGATAATGCTGCAAGATGTCAGTGGGGTGGGGGCGGGTTTATTTAACCTGTCTGCTACCTTTTAGGCTGTTGGCGAACCAGCCCCTACAGGATTATTGATAATGCTGCAAGATGTCATTTATATCGACTTAAAAGAACGATTCAATAACTTTTCATACTCACTGACAAGCTGGATTGCTTGCCCTAACGGAGTAGGTCGAGTATATAACAATTGCTTGGCTTGTTGGGCAATTTGACTCAATTGTTCGTTTTCTGCCATTCCTTTCGCTAATGCTTTAGCTTGCAGTGCTTGGAGTCGTCCTCGCAATTCTTGACGCATTTCTAGCGCAGTTTGATTGTCTGTATAGGCTTGTTGTTGAGCGGATAAATACTCTTGCGTTCTGACACGCCAATTCTGTAAACCAATCTTAACGGGTTGAAATATGCCTTCTTTGAACTTAATTTCTAGTCGAGCGAGCCACTGATTTAAAGCTTCAATTTGTTCGTCCGCTAAAGGCTGCGATCGCGTCGCAGCTTCTGTGATTTTTTCCTGATACTCTGCAAAAATAGTTTGATGTTGCTGATTTAAATGAATTAAGTTTTGCAGAAGTTGATGCGCTTGAGATAATTCTTGTTTAACCGATGCTTTTTGCCGAGCTATTTCCTCTAAATACTGTCTCGATCGAATGATAATTGGTTCAATTTCTCGCTCGAACTCATCGCTGACACCTAACGGATCGCAGATAATGCGATCGCCAAAATCGAGCAAATTTTGCTGAGCAACTGCTAGTTCATTACTCCTCCGAATACCGAGAGAGTCAGCTAAAGTTTGGATCGATCGCATTTCAGTTTGGGCTCGCGTCAGTTGTGCTGCTAAATGCGATCGTGCCGTCTCCACTGCGACAACCACATCTTTCGCGACTTGAAAAGCAGCAGTCATCACCTCCAGTAATTTCGCAGGTGCAATTGCATTTTGGGTTTGGGCTGCACTTAGTAAGTCTCGCTGTGCTAGAGGAATTTGTTGTTCGCCAAGTTGAATCGAATTTCCCGTTAAAAGATATTCAATTTCACGCAGTTGAGATTCTGCACTGGAAATCAAAAACTTAGGAACTTGCTTGCGGAGCATCACAGCCCGATCGATCGTTTTAACTAACAAATCAAAATTCTGAAAGAGGTCATTCATCGCACTGAGTGCGGGAACAACCTTTGCTTTTGTTTTGCCAGTTAACTCAACGTCAGATGGCATTGCAGTGAGTTGTTGATAAGTTGGCAATCCATGCAAATCAATCAGATTTTGACTGATGCGATCGAGATTCTGTTTCCACTGAGCTAGCAGGCGATCGATTTGTTCTACATTCACGGTTGCAATTTCGATTATCTATATTTGTGCAGTAGATTACCATTTTATCAATTTAAAATCTAAATTAAAGTATTGTCTCTATCTAGATGAGTCCGGGTGTATTCCCGAAGCTGAATTTCCAGGTAAAATAGGAGTCTCTGCCATCTTCGCTCGAACTCGCATTTGGGTGCATCTGGGTTTTGTAAAAAGCATTTTTTCTTTGAGTGCTGTCCCCGCTCACGTATTGTACAATATGCGAGCGGGGACAGGACTATAATAATAATAATGTAAAACTGAGATGCTCCAGATCGAACTCGCACTCTGCCATTCATAGGTTATTTACAGGATGTCTAAGCTGTTGCAGCATTTAAATTGTATATTTCGATGACGATGGAGAATTCTATCCCCCGATCCCCATCGGACTCTCTACCTCTCAATCAGGATATACAATTTAAATACGCCAGAGGCAATCTCGCACGATGTTTATTAAAAAATTAATCAATTATAAATATGGATTTGACGATCGCCCGACAACTCTTTTATCAAGAAATTAATCAGCCAGAGGCTGCGATCGATCTGGCGAAAGCTGCGCTGTACATGGCTTTGGAAGAATACCCGAATTTTGAGCCTCTGGATTATCTCAACGCACTTGACACGATCGCCGATCGAGTGCGTTTGCGCCTCCCGCCACAGAATTATCCGCTGCGGATCATTCAAACTATTAACCGCTATTTGTATGACGATTTGGAATTCTCCGGCAATAATGCTGATTATTACGACCCCCGCAATAGCTTTTTGAATCAAGTGATCGATCGCCGCACTGGGATTCCCATCTCTTTATCTTTGGTTTATTTGGAGGTTGCTAAGCGGATTGATTTTCCGATGGTGGGGATTGGGATGCCGGGACATTTTTTGATTAGGCCGGATTTTGAGGATGCTGGGATTTTTGTGGATGCGTTTAATGGTGGCGAGATACTATTTCCTGAAGATTGTCAAGGGAGGCTTTCTCAAATTTACGGTCAACCTATGGAGTTGCAGCCGGCTTTTCTCGCGCCGGTAAGTCCGCGGCAGTTATTGGGGCGAATGCTGGGAAATCTGAAGGCGATTTACTTCCAACAGGGTGATGCTATGAGGTTTCTGGCGGCGATCGATCGGCTTTTGCTGCTGTTTCCTGATGCACTCTTGGAAAGGCGCGATCGCGGAATTCTCTATTATCAACTGGGGCGCTTGGCCGAGGCGCGGCACGATTTGGAACTATACATTACCAATGCTCCGAATGCTGAGGATGCTGCTAGAATTCGCCTATTGCTCGAAAGGCTCGACCAAAACTAAACTTAAATTTGCGATCGCTAGTCAAGGTTGCAGCTATTGGCTCGCACAACATCACAGGTGAAACCGACAATCTATATAGTTACAGGGCGATCGCCAAATCTCGCTTTTATAAGTTTTGCAAAGGTATATAAAATTGTCAAAAATCGGAGTATAACATATAAATTATGAATTAACACCTATCTTTTGATAGGTTCAATTGGCTTGACATGACTGTATAATACCTAGGTCATTTACGGAACTTCTGAATCCACTTTCCCGACTGATACCTGGGCATTCGATCGAACGAAAAAGTATTTTGACGTAAAGAGGCATAAACTCATGAACTTTAAGTTTCAACAAGGTTATCTTAACGGAATGCAACCGCAGTCAGCCCATTTAGCCAAAAGAATCTCAAAGTCTTTATCATTAGGTTTGGCGCTTTTGGTGGGAACAAGTACAGTATTGCTGAGCAGTAGCAAAGCCTTTGCATTAGACAAAGTTACCGTAAAATACGGTGCTGTTGACGTAACTTTACCAATGAGCGATTTGCAAAGCTTTGCACAAACCGGCAAACCATCATCTCAACTGCAAAGTGTTTTGAGTCTTGCGAAACAAACTCCCGAATCGGTGCGCGAAATATTAACGCGAGAAGTGGCTTTAGATCCCCAAATGGTTTCGCGGCTGGCAAATACTTATTTTGGGGAAATTGTTTTCAAGCAATTGGGTGAGGTTGCTTATACCCCGGCTACAAAGGCACAAAGCGCGCCGGCACTGCGCGATGCTTTGGTTGCAGCTTCCAAAGATGGCAAACTATCCCTGATGGAAGTGATGCAAAATTACACTCCTCCGGCTTTAGAAGTTGATGGCAATCAAGCTATGGCTATCTACCAGCGAGTGATTAAAGATATCCAAGATTTGCAAGCTATGTATCAGAATTCCCCGGGTTTGCAAAGTACGGCTGGTCAAGCAAGACAAATGATTTGTCAGCCCAACTCATCATCGGGGGCTGGGAAGTAAATCATTTTGCTCTGGATTGGGAATGGGGAATGGGGAATGGGGAATGGGGCATAGGGCATAGGGCATAGGGCATAGGGCATAGGGAATTGGTGCTTTCTTTTCCTATTATCTCTTACTTTTCAGCCATTACCGATGACCCATTACCCAATTACCAATTCCCCATTACACCTTGCCAATTTCTTGAGATAATTGCTCGGCTACCCGTTTGAGCCGGCGCAGTTGGCTTTTCATATCTTTTTGCGTCCAAGGGGCTGCAAAGCGATTGAATCCAAATCTAATTAAAGGATTGGGAATTTGAAATTCAAAGCGGTTAATCAAGAGAGTCCCTTGGATTTGGGGCTGGCATTCCCAGCGATCGCATCCTTTGAAATATCCGTCGAACCCCCATACAATTAAACCGGGTTGTCGCTCCAACACAACACTCTCTAAAGTGGGTTGCAAAACGGGAATTTTTATGATAAATAAACTGCGACTTCCTACAGCAGTATCCCATTCGCCCTCTGGATCGCAACGCAGCAGCGGATTGAGCCATTTGTGCATTAAAGTGCGATCGACTATACAGCGCTCCACCAACGTAGCAGCAGCGCGAATTTCAATGGATTGCTCGAAAACTTGACGAATTGACATGAGAACCTGCAAGCTAGAAGCGTATTCTTACAGTTTCTTATTTTCCTTGTCAAATCTGACCTTAACCTGAAAAAACAATGAATGAAACTTGGCAAGAAATAACTCAACCGATATCGGGCCCAATGGCGGTTGTGTCCGATCGAATCTTGGCACAGGCCCAGGTAGCCCCGAATCCGCTCTCAGAAGCGGAGCGGGGATTAAACAATCTATTTGCGGGCAAAGACATTGAAAATCTCGTCTGGGCGATCGGCATCCTGCTAATTGGCTTGATCGTATCAGCCCTCGTCTCATCTTTAGTCGGCGGATTGCTCAAGAAAACAACGATCGACAACCGACTGGCTGCTTGGATTACCGGGCGCCCGGAAGGAGAAGGATCGCCGCAAGTGGAAAAATGGATTTCCGGTGCGGTATTCTGGATCATTTTTATCTTTTTCCTAGTTGCCTTTTTCAACAGGCTGAATCTCACGGCTGTCTCGCAACCGCTGAATACTTTTCTCAACCAAATTGCTGGTGCTTTGCCGAAGTTGGCTAAAGCCCTAATTTTCTTGGGGATTGCTTGGGTGGTGGCGACAGTTGCCAAATTAGCCTTGTCGCGGGCGATGCGGACTTTTGGCGTAGACGAGCGCTTGAACCAGCAGGTGGGTACTGCACCCACCGAGACTCCTTTGCTGCTGAGCGATACTCTGGCAAATGCGCTGTACTGGTTCATTTTTCTGCTGTTTTTGCCGTTGGTTCTCGAATCGCTGGATTTACAGCAGGCTCTGCTGCCAGTGAATAATTTGCTGAACCAAATTTTGGCGGCAATTCCGAAGATTCTGGAAGCTGTGCTGATTGGGTTTGTGGGCTGGCTGCTGGCTCAAGTTGTGCAGCGGATTGTTACGAATCTGCTGGCTGCTGCTGGCGCGGACAGTTTGGGCGCTCGGTTTGGCATTTCCCGGAGTTCGGGCGGACAATCGCTGTCGTGGATTATCGGCACAATTGTCTATGTGTTGATTTTGATTCCTACGGCGATCGCAGCTTTGAATGCTTTGGACATCCAAGCGATTTCCTTGCCGGCGATCGCGATGCTCAATACGATTCTGGGCGCGCTTCCTAACATTTTTACAGCAGCGATAATTCTCGCGGTTGCTTACTTTTTGGGGCGCTGGATCGGCGATTTGGTGACGAATATCTTGACGGGAATTGGCTTTAACAATGTCTTTTCTTGGTTGGGAATGCAGCCGAAACAGCCGCTGCGACTACCGTCGTCGAGTTCGACGGATCCCGACGCAACTGTACTTCAGGAACCGGATGTTGCGGCACGCACGCCTTCGCAATTTGTCGGCATTGTGGTGCAGGTAGGCATCATGCTGTTTGCTGTGGTGGCGGCTACCGACGTGCTGAAGATTCCAGCGCTGACTGCGATTGTTAGCGGTATTGTGCTGGTTGCTGGTAGGGTGCTCTCTGGTTTGGTGGTATTTGCGATCGGCTTGTATTTGGCGAATCTGGCGTTTAGTTTGATTGCTAGCTCTGGAACTCGCCAAGCGCGGCTGTTGGGCCAAACGGCTCGAATCGCGGTGATTGCTTTTGTTGGAGCCTTGGCGCTGCAACAGATGGGCATTGGCAGCGATATTGTGAATTTGGCTTTCGGGCTGTTGCTCGGGGCGATCGCCGTTGGGATTGCTCTAGCTTTTGGTTTGGGCGGGCGCGAGATTGCGGCCGACGAACTTCGCGGATGGCTGGCGTCATTTAAACAAGATAAGACGCCACGTTCGTAAGTCTAATTGATCGGTAAAAAATGGCGTTTGTCCTTAACAAACGCCGTTTTTTTATGCTTAAATTTATCGAACCTGCTAAAATAAGATCAGCGAGAATTGAGGAGACTTAAACCGTGACAGTTTTAACTCAACAAATCGAAGAAGAAATAGAATATCCCAGCAGCGACGGAGAACCGATGGCGGAAAGTGACATCACGCGCGATTACATGACTTACGGCGTGGAAGCTCTGAAGCAGCACTTTCAAGGGCGATCGGATGTCTATGTGTCAGCAAATTCTTTCGTGTATTACGAAGAAGGAAACAAATCAGCAGTAGTTGCTCCCGACATTTATGTAGTATTTGGAGTCAGAAAACGCCAGAGAGATAACTATAAAATATGGAAAGAAGCAGGGATAGCACCGCAGTTTGTCTTAGAAATAACCTCAGAAACAACTCAAGAGGTAGATCAAGAAATTAAACCAGAAACTTATCGAAGTTTGGGAGTCAGGGAATACTTCCAGTACGATCCGTCTGGGGATTATTTGAATCCGATATTGCAAGGAGTGCGTTTAGTAAACAACCAGTACGAGCCGATTCCCGTCAATAATATCGCCTTCGATACGCTGTGGCTGTACAGCGAAGTATTGGGACTGGAATTGCACTTAGTTTCTGGAGAATTAAGGTTTAGAAATCCTCAAACAGGAGAGTTTCTGAAGACTTATCAGCAATCAGAACAAGAACGGCTGGCGGAACAACAAGGACGGCTGGCGGCGGAATCAGCTTTGCGATCGCTCGTTTCTCAACTGTTACATTCAGGCATGAATTTAGAGCAAGTTGCACAAATGATGAATTTATCGACATCGGAAGTTGAGCGATTAGTAGTAGGAAATGAATGAGCAATAAGGATCGCAAATTAAATAATTTACACAAGTTTGTGGGATGGGCGTCCCGCCCGTCTTTTCTGGACGGGCGGGACGCCCATCCCACAAGAACAATAAAGATTATAAGTTATTTCATTCTCATTCCTAAGCGCATCCAACCTTCAGATTACAGCCTCGGATCGACAGGTTCGCTCTCCATCGCTAAAACTCCGAAAACGCACTCATGAACTTGCCTCAACGGAGCACCAGCCACAAATCTCTCCAACGATTCTACACCGAGAGCAAACTCTCGCAAAGCTAAAGAACGCTTGCCAGAAAGCCCGCGCGATCGCAATTTTTCTAAATGCTCCGGCAAAGAATATTCCAGACCGTAAATAATTCGCAAATACTCTTTACCGCGACATTTGATCGCAGGCTGTACGAGTCCTTTGCTATTGTTCACAATAAATTCCATCGGTTTAACCACCATCCCTTCGCCCCCAGTCTCAGTCATTTTTTCCCACCATTGAATCCCTGCGAATTGACTGTCAAGATCGGCAATTCTAACTACTTTGTATTGAGTAGCTAACAGCAATTCTAGGTCAAAATTACAGATTTCTGCTATCTGTTCCATGTGCCAGCAGTGATTCTGATCGGTGTGAACATTTCCCTCGGTTGCCAAGATGTGGAAAGGCGCTAACTTGAGGTCGGAGATGGATTTCACGGGCCAGCAGTAGCGCTGGTAGGCATTGACATAGCGATCGGCTAAATCGGCTCGTTCCCGGTAGCTAGCCAACACAGAATCAACCTCAACTCCCCGCTGTTTCGCCTGTTCTAGCTGCTGAATCGCCTCTGCAAACCCGTGACGGGATGCGGTTCCCACGGCAGCATATTGTTCTTGCAATAAACCTTGAGCTTTGGCAGACCAAGGCATTAATTCGCAGTCCAAACACACCCAATCGGTTTTAAATTTATCCCAAAAATTGCTAGCAGAAAGAGCGCGATTTACCCGCGTTAAAAACTCTATTTCTAAGGTAGAATTATCGAAGAAATGGCGACCAGTACGGGTGTAGCAAATGCCAATGCTATTGTTGAGAATCCCAAAGCGCCGTTTGGCCGCCGATTCATCGCGGCAAACAATGACAACTGCACGGGAACCCATGTGCTTTTCTTCGCAGACAACTGTTGATACGCCCTGCTGTTGGTAGTAGTTAAAGGCTTCGGCTGGATGTTCTAAAAGTCCGGGTTCTTGGGAGGTAGCAGCGGGAGACATGGTGGGCGGTAAGTAAATCAGCCATTTGGGATTGGCGGCAAATCTGCTCATTACTTCTAGGGCTGCGATCGCATTTTCTGCGCGAATTGTTATGTTACGTTGCAGCCTGGTTGAAATCATGCGTTTTCCGAGCACGTCGGCAATATCCAGCACGTCATCAAACTGCTGTTGGGCGGTGAGATTTGTGGCGGGAAAACTGTTATCTGGAGTTGCAATGGATGGAAATGCGATCGGTTTGGCTGGTTCGCAGTAAATCATCGCAGCAGGAACGCTGACAAATTCTCTTTCAGGATACCGCAAAGCTGTTAGCTTGCCGCCGAAAACGCAGCCTGTGTCAATATCAACAGTATTGTTCAACCATTCTGTTTCGGGAATCGGGGTATGTCCGTAAACAACAGCAGCTTGACCTCGATATTCTGCGGCCCAATTGTAGCGGACTGGTAAGCCGAATTCATCGATTTCGCCTGTGGTTTCTCCGTACAATGCGAAATCTCGAACGCGGGCGGATGCGCGTCCCTGAAGTTCTGCTTTCATTCCGGCGTGGGCGACGACTAATTTGCCGCCGTCGAGGACGTAATGTCCGATTAAACTATCTAGAAATTGGCTAATTTCGCTAACTGCTGATTCGCGCAATTCATCGGGTAAATCTGCAATTTCTGCTAAGGTTTGTTCGAGTCCGTGGTTGATTTTGACATTTTTGCCGCTGAGTTTTCGCAATAATTTGATGTCGTGATTTCCGGGGACGCACAAAGCGGTTGATGCTGCTACCATGTTGCGGACGAGTTTGAGGGTATCGAGAATGCGCGGGCCTCGATCGACCAAATCGCCCAAAAACACGGCTTTACGACCTTCTGGATGGGCGTAGGTGGGATAATCCCAAAAGCCAGATGCGCTGGATGGTTCGACAATTTGATAGCCCAACTGTTGCAGCAATTGTGACAATTCGCCGCAGCATCCGTGAACGTCACCGATGATGTCAAAGGGGCCTGTGTCCTGTTTGCGGTTGTTCCACAGCGGTTGTCTCTCGATTTGGGCTGCTGCGATGTCTTCTGGGGAACGGAGGATGTGAACGTAGCGGAAGCCTTCGCGATCGAGATTTCGGAGCGATCGTCTTAAATTTTGAACGTGGCGGCGAATGACATGACTGCCAAAATTGCGGTTTGGACGCTGTTGATTGCGATCGGCACACAATTTTTCGGGCAAATCCAGCACAATTGCTACTAAAAAGCAATGATATTTTCGGGCTAATTCTAACAGCGGTTTGCGACTTTCTGGCTGCACATTCGTAGCATCAATCACAGTTAATTTACCCGCAGCCAGACGTTTAGCAGCGATTAAATGCAGCACTTCAAAAGCATCAGCGGTAGCCGCTTGATTGTTTTCGTCGTCGGAAACCAGGCCGCGGCAGTAATCGGATGAAATGATTTCTGTCGGTTGGAAATGCTGGCGCGCAAAGGTAGATTTGCCGGAACCCGATGCACCGATGAGCAGGACTAAAGATAGTTCGGGAATTGTAATTTTCATGGTTTAATAATATTATTCAGCAAACATCTGCGCCAGAATATCTAAAACAGCTTTTTGTTCGTCAGCGCTGATTTTACCGAGATATTGAACTAATCGATTTTTGTCAACAGTCCGAATTTGATCCAGGATAATTTGTCCATCTTTGCCTTGAAAATTACAAGCTATCCGGCTGGGATATGCTTGCCCCTTCGTTGTCATTGGAGCAATGATGACAGTGGAAATGCGCTTGTTCATATCATCGGGTGAAATCACTAAACAAGGTCTTGTTTTCTTAATTTCACTGCCAACAGTGGGGTCGAGATTAACTAAAAAAACATCAAAACGTTTGACTACCATTGCCACTCATTCTCCTCCCACTCAGTAGTTATGACATCATCAAGCAGGACATCATCATGTTGTTCGGCCATTTTTGCGAACGCTTCTTCCCAACCAGCACGCGGTTTTATAGCTGCACGAATGACGATTCGATCGCCCTGAACTTCGATTTCTACTGCTTCACTAATACCAATTTGCTCTAATAAAGATTTAGGAATGCGAATTCCTTGAGACCGATCGACTTTAATTATCTGGGTTTGGATAGATTTGCTCATAGCTGAAGCCTGCCTTTTTCCAAGTTTAACTACATTGTAAGCACAAAAAACTGTAGCAGTTATTCTATCAAAGCAAATATTGCCATTTGTGTAGGCGAACCAAGTGCTAAATCCTCCGATCCAACGGATCGAAACTCCACCCTAAAACCAAACCGTTCAGCCACCCCATTCGCCCAAGTCTGAAACTCTGCGCGCGTCCACTCAAAGCGGTGATCGCGGTGGCGAAATTTACCCGCCGGCAAGTTTTCAAACCGAACATTGTACTCAACGTTGGGAGTTGTGACGATCGCAAATTTCGGCCGCACAAACTCAAACAAAACCCGTTCAAAAGCAGCCAACCGTTCTAAATCGAGATGTTCGATCACCTCAATCACCGCTGCTGCGTCAAAATCAGTCAAGCGGCTGTCCCGATAAATCAGGGAACTTTGGATCAATTGTAAGCGAGATTGCTGTGCCGGAGAAAAGCGATCGACCTGCAATCGTTCCTTAGCGATTTCCAACGCCCGAAAAGACACATCGACTCCGGTAATTTGGGCGATCGCACTTTCGGCTAAAAGCAATCGCAGCAGTTTTCCCTCACCGCAGCCCAAATCTACCACTCGCTGAGCACCGCGGGCTTTTAAAACAGTCATCACAGCTTCTAAACGTTGTTCGTTGAGGCTAATTCGCTGTTCTAAAACTTCCTCTTCTAAAGCACGAGAAACTTCGCTTGCATCGCAGTCAAGATTATCTTCTTCTGCTAATTGTGCCACAGCAAGGCGAGTCAAACGGCGCTGGCGTTTCAAATAGCGATCGGCAATTTGTTCGCGGGCGGGATGCGAGTTCAACCAACCTTCGCCGTGACGCAATAACTTCTCGATTTCATCATCGCCCACCCAATAATGTTTATCGTCATCTAAGACAGGAATTAGTACATAAAGATGACTCAACAAATCCGCCAACCGCACTGTATTTTGCAGTTCCACAGCAAAGTAAGGACTCGCGCCCCACTCGGGAAATTGTTCGTCAAGAATCAGCGGTTTTGCTGCGACTTGATAGCCCAGCGGCTCAAACATTTGGCGCAGGAACTTCTCGCCCCCGCGACAGGGCAAAACCGACAGCTTAACTGTCAGCGGAATGGCAGTTTCTGCGAGTTCTGGACGGTCTTTGCAGCGCCCGGATAGGGCGGTACGGAAGACCTGGGCGAGGGCGACACTGAGAAAGGATGAGGCTACGTAGGGGCGATCGTTGACGTATTGTTCTAAAGGGCGATCGCCCGATTTGGTCTTACCGCGCACCAAACCAACCGGATCGACATCTAACAGCAAAGCTGCCGTGCACTTGTCTGCATTTGCTTCAGGATAAAACACGCTGGCTTGTCCGAAAGTCATCGGGAAGCATTGAAGGCGATCGGGATGTTTGTGCAGCAAATAGCCTAAATCCGTAGCAGGGACGCGAGTTGTGGAGATAGTTAATAACATAATATTGGGAATTGGGCATCGGGCATCGGGCATCGGGCATCGGGCATTGGGAATTGGTGTTTGTTATTTCATAATTACTTCTTTTTACTAATGACTAATGACTACTGACTACTGACTAATGACTACTGACTACTAAGATTGCTGTTTTTCCACACTTCCCAAATTCAACTTAGCGCGCAATTCATCCTTAATCCGATTTAAAATAGAATCCTCATCCAAAGAAGCCAAAATCTTACTCACCACAGCCTTCGGCCCATCATCACCCCAAGAAGCACCATTAGCCAAATAAGCCTTAGTAACTTGACCAATTCCGTAGCAAGAAACCCCAGCAATTGCAGCTTGAGTCACAGCCACAGAAACATAAGGCCCCAAAGCCAAACCACCCGTCGCCGGCGTCGCCAAACCCAGCAATCCTTTCAAAGAACTTAAGCCAAAATTCGCTAACAATTCCCCCGCAGTAATTCCCCCCATACTAATCGCAATCTTTTGCAGCAATTCCACCGCCCCCGCTTCGGTCATCGGAATGCCGTAAACTTTAGATAGAGTTAATATCATCACCACATCAATTACCGCCCCGCTGAGAATATCAACTATTGTAATTGGATTCAGGGCGATCGCCACAGCTTTAGTCATTACCCCATTCCAGATAATCCGGTTAGCAGCATCATCGCGAATCTCCATTTTTCGCTGCACCAACTGCTCGTTAATATCCCCCGCACAGAGCATCGTATTCAGCGCCACCAAAGATTTACCTTCTCTGTCTAAAATCTCCAAAATTTTTAATTTTAAATCTTGTACTTGTGGTAAACTGCGCGTCATTTTTACTCCCATACTTCCGTCGGGACGGCGCACCGCCTGCGCTGTCAAAGGTGAAGCCGCCGACATCACAATTTCATCGGGAGATAGCAATTCTCTCACGCGATCGTCCCGGATTTTATGATAAATTGCCAGCCTGTCTGCATCGGGATACTGGTCAATTTTATTAAACACTAATAACATCGGTTTTCCGGCTTCCCGCAACTGCGAAAGTGCTGCGTATTCTACTTTTGTAATATCGCCAGCCACCACAAACAAAATCAAATCGGCTTGTTGCGCGACGCGACGGGCTAAAAGTTCGCGAGTTTCGCCGTCAACTTCATCAATTCCCGGAGTATCGATTAATTCTACTTGCGACAAACGGTAAATAACCGGCGAAAGTCTATCGGGTAAATCATCATCAACACCATCTCCGACATCCCACTGGCCAATAGTTGTGGTGCGAGTCACCCCGTGAGTCGGGCCCGTTTCAAACACATTTTGACCCAAAAGCGCGTTCAAAACCGAAGATTTTCCCCTTCCTACCATCCCAAACACAGCGATTTGCACGCAAGCGCGCTCTAGCTTGTCGAGCATGGTTTCCAAGCCGCCAATTTCCGGCTCCAGTCCAGTTCGCTCTTGTGCTGTCAAATCGAGATTTTCTACTATATCTCGCAGAGCATCTTTGGCGCGGCGCAGGTTTAGTTCTGCTTGAATGTCTGCGAAGCTTAATATTGTGTCGTCTAATTCGCGATCGACATTTGAAAAATCCGATACTTCAGTCATTGTTACCTGATGTTATAGCTTTGCTTTACTTAAAGTTTCTACCGATATGATGCTATTCTAGCTTTTTCTGTGGGCTTTGTACATTAGGGGTAGGGCAATGGCGTGTTTATAATCCGGGTATGGACACAGCAATGCTGTGTCCTCATCCTGGTAAGGACACAGCAATGCTGTGTCCCTACAGATATCATGTAAAACTTGTTTAATTTACAACAATGATTAACCGCCTCCAAATAATAGCCAGTTATCCATTTCCATTACGTGTAATAATTTTCCTCTTAATCTTAGCAGCAATCTGGCTACCGCTAGCCGTACCAATTTATCTCTTAGTTAAAGATAGTAACCTAGCAACCATTCTGACAATGGGATTGCTGTTTACCGAGTTTTTGTTGCTACTTCCGCGCTGGGGAAAACAGGTTTACAGACAAACGCAATTGCTCAAAAGTTATGGTTTAGTAAATACGCGACAAAACGGTTTTGAGCTTTTGACGGGATTGGCGATCGGCATTTCGATTACTTTCACCCTATTTTTTGTGCAAGGGCTGCTCGGCTTTGTCGCATGGCAAAATTCTCATAATTTGCCGAGAATCATCGCAGAAGGGCTATTAAGCGCCCTGGGAGTGGGTTTTGCAGAGGAGTTGGTATTCCGGGGTTGGTTGTTCGACGAGTTGCAGCGGGATTACAGTTATCCGATGTCTGTGCGGGCGAACAGTCTGGTGTTTGCCCTATCTCATTTTATCAAACCCGTGGAGGCAATGCTGCGGACTTGGCCTCAGTTTCCGGGGCTGTTGTTGCTGGGTTTGATCCTGGTTTTGGCAAAGCGAAGTTGTCAAAATCGATTGGGTTTGTCGATCGGGCTTCATGCAGGTTTAGTCTGGGGATACTATATAATTAACGTCGGAGAGTTAGTGCGATATTCTGGCTCTGTCCCGGATTGGGTGACTGGAATTAACGGCAATCCGTTGGCTGGTGCGATCGGGCTATTGTTTTTGAGCGTGTTGGCTGTGGGAATGCGACAGATGTCGGAACAGTCCAAAGGGCGATCGGATTAATCAATTCTTGAAAATGGCATAATATATCAGACCATACTCTACAACCAACCTGGGGAAATTTTTATGCAGCTTGCTGAACTTCTACCACTCGTCAAAGATTTGCCTCACACTGACAAACTTTTACTACTGCATTTTATCGTATCAGAATTACTCCAAGAATCAGGTATAGTTCCGCTAGAAGAGCAAGGCAAAGTATCTAGCACTAATTCCTACAACTCTTTTGAAGCCGCTGCTGTATTAGCAAAGGCATTATCAGAAGAAAAAGCAGTAAAACATGGTTGATAAAGTCAGATTTGCGTTTACCGAAATCGATCCGCAACTGGGTGCATTAAGTACATTGCCTTACTTGCCACTAACTTTAACTTATCAGAATTGCTCTTTAAGTGCATCAGGCTTGCTAGATACAGGTTCTAGTGTTAACGTATTGCCCTACGAAATGGGATTAAGATTAGGAGCAATTTGGGAACGTCAAACACTTTCTGTTCCATTAGGAGGCAATTTGGCTAGGTTTGAGGCGCGGGCTTTGGTATTGAGGGCGAACATTGAGCGCTTTCCTCCAGTGGATTTAGCTTTTGCTTGGACAAAAGACAGGAATGCTCCATTAATTCTAGGACACATGAATTTCTTTCTGGAGTTTGATGTCTGCTTATACCGGGCTGAATTATTATTTGAAATTAGTCCTAAAAGGAGAGGAGAGCAAAGATAGGCTGGGTTTGTCGATCGGGATTCATGCAGGTTTAGTCTGGGGATACTATATAATTAACGTCGGAGAGTTAGTGCGATATTCTGGCTCTGTCCCGGATTGGGTGACAGGAATTAACGGCAATCCGTTGGCTGGTGCGATCGGGCTATTGTTTCTAGGTACATTGGCTGTGGGAATACGGCAAATGTCCGAACAATCCAAAGGTTTGTAATATATCCATCAGGTGCGTCGCTATGAGATTGTTGGGATTGAGTTAGGAATTTATCGCAGGATCCACACCCTACAACTACTTAGGCTTATGTCTCAGAATTTTCAGATAATTAGTATTTCTGGTGAAATCATGGGCGGAACACCTGTTTTTATTGGCACTAGGGTTCCTGTCCAAACACTTTTTGACTATTTAGAAGCCGGAGAGTCAATTGATGATTTTTTAGATGGATTTCCCACTGTAACTAGGGAGCAAGTAATTGCTCTGTTTGGCAGATTTGAAGCCTGTGGTGCCGAATATTTTGGCAATCTTAGCTAAGGTAGTAAAAGGTCAAGCTACGGTTGTTAGTGCGTAAGGGCGATATTTTGATCCATGACTCCATCGGCTGATGAAGCAACAAACCGGACTACAGCAAAAAAGCATTACCAAATTAAATTGATATTTAGAGACTACTTAGGTTAGAAATTATTTCTTGAGAACGCTTGATCGCAATACTAGCAATCGCAGATAATAAGGGAAAATTATCGTCATAGTCTGCTTGATTTCGATATCGGCGCAGCACTGCTAAATTATCGGCGATTAATTGACATCTTGAGTCAGGATTAATATCAAATTCTTGCCAAACATAGCGGTGAATATCGCTGGTTTTTGGCAGGGAATGACCTTGTTTATCTCGCAAATAGTTCCGCGCTAAGATAAAAGCAGCATAATAGGAACGACTGATAGCATCCCTCAATCGCGCCTCCTGTTCAGCAGGAATAGTTGCTTGACCAGCAAGTTCTTTTGCTAAATTTAGATATTGCAACCAATCAAAACTCATCAGTATATTCCAAAATCGTATAAAAGTTCTCCCGAATTTCATGGGATAATCCCCGAGACCAATTTTTACGCAATTCATCTTCTTTATCCATTGCTTCATCGGGAGCGAGGTCTGTTAAGATGATTGAGAGAACCAGATGAATATAGTTAGGAATTTCGGGGTCATTGATGACTTGAAGTAATAGTTTTTGTTCGGGAAAATAATGGCTAATCTGAACCGGTGCTTCTAGCACAACGGGAAGTAAAAACGGATATTTGTTAATAAATTTAATAACTTCTGTCTTGTCTCGGAAAATGTATGATTTTTCTAGGGTTTCGATGTCTGATTGGGAAATGAGGAAAGGCGCGACTCTTGGTGCTGATATCTTGTCTAAAATTAAGGATGCTATGGCATTTTGTTCTGCTTCGGGTAGTTGAGAGACAGTGGCAAAAGTTTCTGCTAATAGGTTATTCATTTTATAAATCTCCTATGGGACTATTCGTGATAAAAATCAATATTTCTAATTATAATCTGTTCGGCGGTGAATCTGAAAAAACATATTTTTAGCGCTACGTGCGAGAGGGAAAAAGAAAGAAGAGTAAAGGGGAAAAGGGCTAAGAAGTCCACGGAGTCACACACACAACTCGAAAACCGTTGCTGTCGTTGTCGAGTAAGCGTTTAGCTGGTAAAATAGCAGGATTGGGGTGTTTCGGCTGAAGATGTTTGACAACGCAGTGGGGATGTCCGGGTAAGTCTAAATCTTTGGCTAAGTATGTGTCGCCAAAACCGCCTTGTCCCAAGTCTTTGATCGTTTGATAACGATTGCGGAGAATAGGACTCGGCATAGTTTGCAGGGAATGCAGTGGAAGTTAGGATATATTGTCGCACAAAAAGTAATGAGATGCTTAAAATCAGAATCGTTGCCGCATTTGTACTGCTAGTTAGTGCCTGTTGTTCATCTCCCGCAAAAGCACAAAAGCTTGCACCAATAAAGCCCAGTAATTCTTTAGTTCAAGTCCAGCCAACCCGCGAACAAATCCTGAATGCTTGCGTACAGAATCGCGCGGAAACTCTGCCAAATCCTTTTACCGATGTGCCGCCAAATCACTGGGCTTACAAGGCAGTTTTGACGATGTATTATTGTGGCGCTTACCGAGAAGCAACTGCGCCTGCTTTTCCGACATCAGATAGTGACAACACTAATTCCAGGAATCTCAGGTGATTTTAGCTTTGGCTTCACTACAATTTGTACATCGCACCCTAAAGCATTTAAAAACCGAAACAACCTTTCTGTAGAAAAACCTGTCAGTTTCCCTCTCATCAAGGCTGAAACTTTTGGCTGGTCAATTCCTAATACTTCTGCTGCTTGAAGTTGATTCAGTTTCCTTTGAGTAATTATCTCATTGATCTGGCGCACCAGTTCAGCCTTCATCAGCATTTCATCAGCATTAGGCATACCCAAATCCGCAAATATATTACCACTACTAACTTGAATATCGATCTCTTTACTCACGATTATCTCCTTTTTATATTGTCTTGGTTATCTCTACAACAGTAGCGGTTAATTTCCAGCTTATTTAGAAATATAAGTAACTGCTATTACTACTTATTTTCACCGCTACTTATTCTTGAACTCTTCGTAATGCTCTTGAGCTCGTTTTAGTCTTTCTTGGATTAAGGTAATATCCTGTTGTGGTGTAGCAATTCCTTTTTTTGATTTTTTCTGAAAAGCGTGCAAAACATATACTGTATCTGCAAATTTTACGGTGTAAACGGCTCTATAAGTATCCCCATCATGGTCATCGGTAATTTCCAAAACTTTGGCACTTCCAAATCCTTTGAGAGGTTTAGCAGATTCGTATTTATCTCCTGTTTGTGCTAGATACAGAGCATAGCCCATGATGTCATGTACATCTTCTGGAAATTCTCTAAGATCGTTCAGAGAACTTCCAATCCATACAATAGTTTTGAATGATATTTTTGTCATATTTACAATATTGTCTCAAGAAGTTTTTTCTCATGGCTATCGATTCCTGTTGTTTTTGTTTGTGCCTACAATTCTATTATGCTAGATTTAGCATAAAGTGTCAAGAATTATTCCAAAATAAATATCAATTTTAAAACTGAGCCCGAACCGTAAACGAATAATCGCCACCTGGTTCAAGCTGATAATCCCATTTTTCTAGAAAACGGTGCAGCGGTTCCTGAATCAATGCCCTACCCTGAGAAGGTTCCAGAATTAGTGTTTTTTCTTCCCGAAAACGCCATTGAAAGTGCCACTCAAAACTGCCGGCACTTACTTCACCTTCAATCGTGCCTTTTAGCCAAGATTGACCCGTAACTCGGACATGGGCTGTAGTTTCAGGCAAACGTCTCGAACTCACCTTTTTGTTTCCGCGTTTGTTTCTATAATGGTACGATTGTTGTAGAGACTCATGCTTTTTTCTATTCCTTGTTGCAGACTTAGCTCGATCGCCTCTACAACCAATTTCAGCATCTTCTCTACTAACTGACTTTCCTCTGAGGAAAATTTTCCTAATACGAAGGAAATCGTATCTTTATCATTTTTAGCAGGATCGCTTTGAGGTTTGCCGATGCCAATCCGCAATCGGGGAAATTTGTCTGTCCCCAAATGAGAAATTGTGGATTTCATGCCGTTGTGCCCGCCCGCTGAACCGGCTAGGCGCATTCTCATTTTCCCGATCGGCAAATCCATATCGTCGTACACTACTAACACAGCAGGCGCAGGTATTTTGTACCAATCCGCAGCCGCCCGAATCGATTGGCCCGACAGATTCATGTACGTCAGCGGTTTCAGCAAGCGAATTTTCTGTCCGCGCGGCCGATTTCCCTCGCCGAATATGCCTTGAAATTTGCGATTTTCCAACAGCGAAATCTGCCAAGCTTGAGCCAAAGCATCTACTGCATTAAAGCCGATATTGTGTCGCGTGCGATCGTACTTTGGTTCTGGATTCCCCAAACCTACAATTAGCTGGGGAATCACCAACTCTGCTGGAGTTTCCGACTTCTGAGTGTTGTTCATTTAAATGTCTGTGCTATCTTCCTTAACAGCCGCGAGTTTTTCCGGTTCCGGCTTTTTGATTGCGACTGCTTCTTCTAACTGCTTCGTTTCCCGCGTAAACTCCGACTCAAAATCCCGCGAAGCATCCTGAAAACTCCGCAGTGCTTTCCCGAAACTACGACCAATTTCTGGTAACTTTTTCGGGCCGAATACCAACAGCGCGATCGTGAAAATTACTGCCATTTCCGGCAAACCAATGCCAAAAATATTCATTTTGTTTCTCCTGCAATTTGTTTAATTAGTTAGAATTTAATTCCGACGCACTAACGGGAAAGGGCAAGGGGAAATGGGAAAACTTAGCTTTTACCCTTTCTCCTCTACCCTCAGCTTTTACTGTTAGTCTTAAATTTCGCTGCTCAAAGTTTAGCGGCCGAGACTCGACCAATCAACGTCCACATTCTCTAGAATCAGAGAAGAGTTGTAGATTTGCAAAATAATCAACAAGAACACGAAAAACAGTCCAATGAAAACGCTCATCAATAGGGTGGTTCCCCAACCGGGGGCTACCTTGCCGTATTCTGAGTTAAGGGGTTTGAGTCTGTCTCCCAACCAAGTCCGTTGTGCCATAAGTCACCTGCAATGAATCTCTACAGAAAAGTTTGACATATTTCCACCGCTAATTGCGATCGCAATTTCTCAGATCCCCCACTCGGACACTCTCCCCCTCTCCCTGTCCCACTCAGAGGCTGCCATACCGTACCGCGCCTCAAATTACTAGACTTTTAGACGAATTGTTATTTTTTGTAATATTATAGAGGGGATCACTCATAATCGCTCCTCAATATGGAACCAGCAGCAGTTCTCGGCATTTCTCTCGGTATGTGTCTGGTGGCAATCACCGGTTTCTCGATCTACACGGCTTTCGGCCCTCCTGCTAAGGAATTGAGAGATCCTTTTGAAGAACACGAAGATTAGAAATGAAGGAAGAAGGAAGAGGGAAGAAGGAAGATTTTCCCTCTCTCCCCATCTCCCCCTCCCCCCTCTCTCCCCATCTCCCCCTCTCCCCCTTTCCCAATTTTCCCCCTCCCCGCTGCGATCGAACTTCTGCGTTGCGCGAATCACCGTCTCCTGCTGCTCAATGCTATATTCTTTAAAATACGCTAAATCTATATTTGAGAAATCTATCTTCCAGTTAAAGTAAAAATTATTAAGTTTCAGGGAAAAGCATTATGGGCAATAGCTTTGGGCATCTATTTCGGATATCGACATTTGGGGAATCTCACGGCGGGGGTGTGGGAGTGGTAATTGACGGTTGCCCGCCTCTGGTGTCGATCGACTCATCGGAAATTCAAGCGGAACTCGATCGCCGCCGCCCCGGACAAAGCAAAATTACCACACCCCGCAAAGAAGCAGATACCTGCGAAATTCTGTCGGGTGTGTTTGAAGGCAAAACTCTGGGAACGCCGATCGCCATTTTAGTCCGCAATCAAGACACTCGTCCCCAAGATTATGGCGAAATGGCCACAACTTACCGTCCTTCCCATGCTGATGCTACCTACGATGCTAAGTACGGAATTCGCAACTGGCAAGGCGGAGGTCGATCGTCGGCGAGAGAAACAATTGGTAGAGTAGCAGCAGGGGCGATCGCCAAAAAAATTCTCCAACAAGCAGCAGGCGTAGAAATAGTCGGCTACGTCAAACGCATCAAAGACTTAGAATGCGTCGCCGACCCGGACACTGTTACCTTAGAACAAGTAGAAAGCAACATCGTTCGCTGTCCCGATGCCGAATGCGCCATTAAAATGATTGAACTGATCGAAAAAGTTCGCGACAGTGGAGATTCGATCGGCGGCGTAGTCGAATGCGTCGCCCGCAACGTACCCAAAGGTCTGGGAATGCCGGTATTCGACAAACTCGAAGCCGATTTGGCCAAAGCGATTATGTCATTACCCGCCAGCAAAGGCTTTGAAATTGGTTCGGGCTTTGCGGGGACTCTGCTTTTGGGCAGCGAACATAATGATGAATACTATACTGATGAACAAGGAGAAATTCGTACAGTCACGAATCGCTCCGGTGGAATTCAGGGTGGCATTGCTAACGGTGAAAATATCATTCTGCGCGCGGCTTTCAAGCCAACTGCAACAATTCGCCAGCAACAGCGCACAGTCACCCGAGAGGGGGAAGCAACGCTGCTGGCGGCAAAAGGAAGGCACGACCCTTGCGTTTTACCAAGAGCTGTGCCAATGGTCGAAGCAATGGTAGCTTTAGTGTTGTGCGACCATCTGCTGCGCCATCACGGACAATGTGGAACCTTAAAGTCTGAATTTTAAAATGGAAATCAGCTTGTCCTCTGTAGTGGCAAATCCCGTTGATTGCCCTCAACCCTCCGAAGCAATAAAAGGTATAGATGATTTTGTAGTACAGTTCTGGGGCGTGCGGGGCAGTGTTCCGACACCCGGATCGGAAACTGTTCGCTACGGTGGCAATACTTCTTGTTTGGAAATGCGAGTCGGTGGAAAACGCTTGATTTTTGACGGCGGAACTGGCTTGCGGATGCTGGGAGACCAGTTGCTGCAAGAAATGCCCGTGCAAGCTTATATGTTTTTTACTCACTATCACTGGGATCACATTCAAGGGTTCCCAATGTTCGCCCCAGCTTTCATTCGCGGCAATAGCTTTGATATTTATGGGGCAATTCCCCCCGATGGAGATTGCCTGAAACGGCACTTCGTCGAACGGGTTTTGCACTCCAATTCGCCGGTACCGCTGATGGGTTTGCCGGCAGATCTGACTTTTCACGAGATCGATCACAACCAGACGATGATGCTGGACGATATTGAGATTAGAACTGGTTCTCTGAATCACCCGAATACTGCTATGGGATATCGGGTGACTTGGCAGGGACGTTCAGTTGTTTACTGTTCGGATACGGAACATTTTCCCGATCGAATAGATGAAAATGTGTACAATTTAGCCCTCGACGCTGACGTGCTGATCTACGATGCGATGTACACCGACGAGGAATATCACAACCCCAAGTCTCCGAAGGTGGGTTGGGGACACTCGACTTGGCAGGAAGCGGTGAGAATGGCTAAGGAGGCCCGGGTGAAACGGGTGGTGATTTTTCACCACGATCCGGCTCATACTGACGATTTTCTCGATCGCATCGCCGAAGACGTGCAAATCGCTTTTCCCAAGGCTGTTATGGCCCGCGAGGGTCTTATTTTGCCGATCGGCTTCTGAACTTTCGTCGGTACGGTCGATCGTATCCTTTGTCAAATCATCATGATGATGATGATGATGATGATGATGTGGAGTAGGTCTCGCGGCCTGCTCCACAACTTTTTTATGTGTAGCAAAGAGTCTTGGTACGTGGTATAATTCTGACTTGGTAACTTTTTAGGAAGAATATTTAAGGTTTTTTTCATTGTTTGACAGGCTCTTATTTGAGAAAATCGAACAAAATTGGCAGTTTGTTATTCAAAGCGGGAGTTTAGCTGCTCAAGTCTGTAGACCCGATTACTGGACTTTCTGTGACTGTGATGGGTAGAAATATGCCGACCGGAAAAAATATCTAGTGCAAGCAAGGTCTCAGACTTTCGCCAAATGCCACGACAGAACTAACGTCGCCCCTAAACCAAAGCAAAAATTTATTGCGACGTGCTATTATTTGCGATCGAGTAACGACGCATCTGGCCCGATCGCTTCCGCAAAATGCACAGCAAGAAGTAAAATAACTGGAGGATTGCCAGAGGCGAAAAGGTCAACGTTTTGAGTGCCAACAAACACGGCAAAGCTCGTGAGAGCAGACTCTCGCGATGAGCGGCTGGTGGCAGCAAACTTCCCAAATCCCGATCGCCCAGTAATTTTCTGAGAATTCCTAAAGATAAAAGCTGAGGTTAGATTTACGAAAAAATACAGCATTGCGATGCTTTTTTCCGAACATGAATATTGGCAACTCTGAAAAGCCGATTTGAGAGCTTTTCGTTACAATCTGAGGAATTTTTCAGCAGTCAATTTCACTCAAAAGAAAGAGACTATCGCTCTTTGGTTTGGGACTAGCTGCAAGCAAAGTGAAAGTTATGACTTGACTATCAAAATGGGAAATTTACGTTTTAGATCTTCAGCAAATCAGTACAGATGGATTGCCTTAGGCAGTTTCGCTGTAATTATGGGTATTTCAGGGGCCCTTGCCTACCGCCTAGCTCCGCCACCCGGATTCATGGCCCAAGGCACTCTCACTTCTAACAATCCGCCAGTCAAATTTTCGAGCACGGGCACGACAATTCTCAAGCAGGGAGAGCAACTGACTCCGGATGTTCTACTGGCAGATAATGTTGTCAAAGCCGTGGCAGATGCAGTTAAACTGTCGCCGCAGCAAGTTCGACAAAATGCTAGCGTCCAGATTTCTAAGCCGGAACAACCGCTAGAGATTGCTGTTGGGTATCGCTCGCTCGATCAGCAGCAAGCAATCAAAACAGCGGATATGTTGATGAAGGGCATGGTTGAAAAAAGCCGGCTGATTAACAGATATCGCTGGCAATCAGTCAATCAGACGCTCAACCAACGCTTGGCACAAGTCACTCAAGACCTGAAACAAGCTCAGCAAAAACTCGACCAATACGAAAGAGAGCGCGCTCGCCTGTTGCAGCAAATGAAGCTTCAGCAAGACGTTTACAACAAAACTCAGCTTGCGATGGCGGATACGCAAGCCTCGGAAAAAGAAATGGTGAGCAGTTTGGCCGCCGCTACAGCGCCACAAATTGTGGCGACGCCCACGAGCGATCCAACTGTGCCTCTGATTGTGGGAGTTGGCCTGCTGTTAGCGATTTTGGTAAGTCGCGGTTTGATTCCTTCAGTGGCGGATTGGAGGAACAAAGCAGCTTTTCAGCGAGAAGAGAGCGAAAGGCTCCAAAGTGCTTTGTACCGACTGATCAAGGAAGGCAGCGGCGAAATCACTCTGGTACGGTTTGCGATGGAGACGCGGCTGTCGCCGGATGTCGCCCAGCGTTTTTTGAACCAACAAGCTGAAGTCTTTAATGCCAACTGTGAAATTAAAGACGACGGCAGCATTTTGTATCATTTCCACATTTAAAGGGCTGCGGGCGCGAGCCCTCCACAGAAGAGTTTAGCCGATCGAGCCACTGCTCGATCGGCTTGCTTTTTTGGGGCGAGCAGATGTTCCAGGAAGAAGGTTTCAGAGATACCTCACTTTTCGCGAGCAAAGATATATATGAAAAAAGGGAAAAAATAATAGCAATGGTTGCAGCTAGTTTTGGCGATCGGGCGGTCTTAACAGAACTTAATTAAGTTATATAAAAACACGGAAAAGCAATAAGAATAAGGGTTTTAGCAATTGACCACTCCTGATCGGCTGGCATTTGTGTTGATACTGGCTGGCATTTGTGTTGATTTGGTAAACTTTTTGGATTTGGTGTTCCGCTCACTTAAATATCTATATAATAAAAAATAAGTAAATGTACGGTTGATTTTACCTAAGTTCCCGGATAAAGGACTACTCGATCGTTAAATATTGTTGAGAGGGTTAACAAGCTCAGTAGAAATACTGTAATCTCAAGCAATAACTTGTTGAGGGAAGTTAGATAGTTTCACATAAGAGACTCGATCTAGCAAGAGCCAAGAATCAAACTCCCAGCCTGAAAGCGTGTGTTTTTACCTTCCACTTTTGCAATGACCTGTTGAGGCTAGACTTATGATGTTTGGAATAATTTGTTCTTCTTGCGTAGTATACTTTTTGCTAATGTCGATCGCCAATTACGGTGACACAGGAATGTAAATTATTGAAGGCACTCAGGCACTCTCGACAGAAGGCAGCAGACAAAAAAACAGTTTGACAACTTCGGTGAAGTCTCAGAAGCTGACTTGTGTGTCGTGGATTTGCTAGGAATAAAAATAGATGGATGAAGGAGTCGTTAAGTACCGCTGCGAATGGCAAGAGGCAGATCCTTTAGCTGCCGAGAACATAGCAGATTTGATGGACTGGCGCGATCGACTCCACTCTTGGGGACTAATAGGCGTCTACGAAAATAGTATTGGTTTTGGTAACATCAGTATCAGAATTGGCAATTCTTGTCAGTTCATTATTTCAGGCACCCAGACGGCACACTTGCCAAATCTGGGGCCTGAATTTTATTGTACTGTTACCGAATTTAACTTAGAACAAAATTTCCTCGGCTGTCGCGGCCCCGTACCAGCTTCGTCGGAGTCTCTAACTCACGCTGCACTGTACCTTCGCAGAGATGATGTGCGTGCGATAATTCACGTTCACAATCCTCAACTATGGCAGCAACTGCTGTTTAAAATTCCTACTACTAGAAAAGAGATACCCTATGGCACTCCTCAAATGGCGCTAGAAATGTTTAGACTTTTTGACGAGGAGAATTTGGCCGATCGCAAAATTCTGGCCATGGCCGGTCACGAGGACGGAATTATCTGTTTTGGCGGCACCTTGGATGAAGCTGGCAAAGTGCTCTCGGCGGCGATCGGGTAAACTGGAGATCTCGCACTCTTGCCAGAAAAAGCTCATCGTGATATGTAGTTAGAAACCAGGTTTCTACCAATTTTGCGACAGGGATAAGAAATCTACGCAGAAACCTGGTTTCTGAGGTAAGCGAGGCCACACAGATGAACTTGTCTCTCAAAAGCGGTTTTTTTAACCAAATATTTGACTCAAACCGCAATCATGCAACTGTAGGTGTGCGCTTCAATCCCTTATAAAATCTAAAATCTAAAATCTAAAATCGGCTGATGTTGGTGCCGATCGGGGTTAAACTGGGCTTGGTCGTTGATTTGTCACCGATCGCTCTAGCGACTGCGGGTTCAAAACTTTTCAAGTGCCTCTTGCCTCTGAGGTAAGGTAAAGATATTTTAAAGAAATATATAATGTAAAAACTGAGGGCCATTGTGAATCAGACGAAACTTGTAAGCTCAAAAGAACTGCAATCAGAGGTATCTCGTCTCACCGAAGAGCTGCAAATGCGCGACCAATTGGTGCAGCAGTTATCTCAAGAACTTTTCAGACTGGTCAAGGGAAATTCGAGTTTTGTCCCGGCGCCGGAAGTTTCCGATCGCCACCAAGCTCAAATGCAGGCGATGCGAGAACAATTGCAAGCCGTGGAAGAGCAAGTTGGTTTTTATCAAGAACAAATCGCCGAGCGCGATGCTGAGGTTTACCAACTGCGACAGTCGGTGCAAGAATTGACCGATCGCTCTAGAATGCTCGAACAGGTGGTTCAGGAATTGCCGGGAGTTTACCGCCAGAAGTTTGCCGAGCGGATCGAGCCGATTAAGGAAAAGTTGCAGCAACTGCAAAAGGAAAACAACCAGTTGCACACTGAGTTACAGAGCGTGACTTACCGTCTGGCGGTACGCAACCGCAAGGCTAAGGGCCTGGATCTGCCCAGCGTCGATCCTGAGGACGATCGCGGTATTCAAATGCCGAGCTTTGGCAATGCCTAAAGTTGTGATTGTAACAGGCTACGAACAAGGCTCGGCCGATCGCCTCAAGGCTGCGATCGCTCAATCCGATCCTTTAACTGAAGTCGAGATATGTGCGGTTTCTGAACTCAATTCTGGCGCGATCGCTCTTTCGGGGGCGATCGTTTGCCCTTTGACGCTGGATGTTCCGTCCAATCTGGTTTTTCCGGGTCAATATGTGTTTCGATTTGGCGCTAATGTTGCGGCGGCGCGCGATCGAGTGGCTCGGGAACTACAAGTGTCCGTCGGCGATGGCAATTTTTGGCTGCCGGTGGTGTTGACGGCAAAGGGGCCGCTGTATGCTGAGGCGATCGCTGGGGAATCTGACAAGTTGTCGAGCGAGTTGAGTTACTCTCAACCGCTGCATTTGTCTGATGTTTGGCGGCAGCAGTTGTACGAGTTGGCTTTCCGCTTGCTCGTGGATCTTTTAAATGCGCCACCGGCGACTTATTTGATGCAGTTCGGGTTCGTTGGGGACAGGATTTGTTTCGATCGACTTTTGCCTTTTCCGGCTGCACCTGCGATCGCTTCTGTCGGCGTTCAAGTACCGGATTTATTTGTCTGTTATTGGTATTGCTTGACAAATAAGCCTATTTACGATATGCAAATTACTTCTTTATGTTCGTAGTGAGGACTTTAGTCCTTTCTTGATGAATCAATTAGGACTCTTCGTCCTTACTACGAACCTAATTATGGGTAATTAACGGGAGATAGTAGAATTTTTATTAAGCAACTAAAGCGGGAGTTGCTGTTGAGATAATTTGCTCGAAAGTGTCAAAAATTTCAAAGAGTTGGTCGAGTTGAGTAATTTCAAAAATTAGCCTGACTGTGGCTGAGAGGTTGCAGATGACGAGGCGACATCCCCGGTGGCGGGCGGCGTTGAGCCCGCCGACTAAAGCGCACAGCCCCGAACTGTCGATGAAATCGACGCTAGTCATGTCAATTACCCACAGATTGTGGCGATCGGGCAAAATTTCTGCTAGCTGTTGTTGCAGGAGACTACCGGCTTGGGAGTCGAGGCAGTTTTGAGGCTGAAGCACGATGTGTTGGTGGAAGTTGGGAAATTGCATAACTGTTACCCTAAGATTGTAAAATGCGACTAAGTAAATTGATTTGCTGCTTCTGTCAAAAGACAGAATAATTTCAGCTAAAGTTTCAAGAGGCGATCGGGCTGACTAAATAATCGGAGGCGATCGCACTTGTGGTAGATTAAGTAAGATGACTGGCTTTCGATCGGAATGCAAGCGCAACAATTCCTGATTAATTGATTATCTCTGAAAGGTTAGTTTTTGCTTGAGCGGGCGATCGCAAGTGTAGTGTGTTTTTCATCACAGCGAAAGATTGCACTATTGGCCGAATCGAGCCAATATATAAAAGTATTGAGCTTTGCAAAAGTTTACGAAGGCAATATCGAAATGTCTTTTGAGTTTTTATCGTTAGAGACTATTCAGCAATTGGCGCGAGATTACGGCTACTGGGCTGTATTTTTCGGGATTTTGCTAGAAAATCTGGGAGTCCCTCTTCCAGGCGAGACAATTACGATTGCTGGCGGATTTTTGGCTGGCAGCGGGGAACTGAATTACTGGTACGTGCTCGGAAGTGCGATCGCCGGTGCGACTGTGGGGGGAAATTTCGGTTATGCGATCGGCAGATACGGCGGCTGGCCCCTGCTGCTGAAGCTGGGAAAAATCTTCCGCTTTCGGGAAGAACAACTGTTTGACTTAAAAGAAAAGTTTAGCGAAAATGCAGCTAAAGCCGTATTTTTGGGCCGTTTCATCGCACTGCTGCGAATTTTTGCCAGCCCCCTAGCGGGAATTGCAGAAATGCCCTTTTTGCAATTTTCATTCTTCAATATTTTGGGTGCCGCAAGCTGGGCATCCGTAATGGTAAGTTTGTCATACTTCTTAGGACAGGTTGTGTCTTTAGAGAAGTTAGTAGGTTGGGCTGCTCAATTTGCGGTAGTTGCTTTGCTATTAACAGTTGCTTGGATTGCAATTCCTATTTGGTTGGAGTCGCGGAATTTGGACAAGACTAAGTAGGGTTGGAGACTCTTCTCAAAAAGACTCAATCTTCTTGTGGAACGGGCATCTTGCCCGTTCTTAAAATAGTGTAACATCTGAGGTTAAACTTATATTTTACACCAATGTCAGGAACAGGCTAGAAGCCCGTTCCACAAACAATAAAACTTATTCTGAGGTAGACTTCGATATCTCTACATTTATAATAGATAGAAATCATGGGATACACTACAATCTTTGAAGGCACATTTCATTTAAATCAGCGGTTATTGGATAGCGAAACTCTTTATTTATTAGAGTTTTCTCGGACGAGGCGAATGAAGCGAAATCCTGAAATTTTGCAAGATGTTCCCGATGCGGCGAGAACAGCCGTGGGTTTGCCTGTGGGCGAAGAAGGCTGCTATTTTGTCAATGAAAAGTGGGATGAAGAGTCGGAATTGTCGATCGTAAATTACAACCGCCCGCCAAAGACTCAGCCCGGTTTGTGGTGTCAGTGGATTCCGACTGCTGACGGCGGGGGGATTCAGTGGAATGGCATGGAAAAATTTTATGATTATGTGGAATGGTTGCAGTATCTGATTGACAATTTTATCAAACCTTGGGGTTATGTTTTGAGAGGCGAGGTGAATTGGCAAGGGGAAGAGGCGGCGGATGTGGGTATGATTTGGGTTGAGAATAATGTGATTGTTTCGCCGGAGGGTGCACAGGAATTGTTGAGGTATGCGGTGTCGCCGGTATCAGTGCCAAAGGTGGTTTGGGATTATTTGCAAGCGGTGGAAGCGACGGGGAAGCCTCTGACACATTGGTATGAATTAGTCGATCGGGCGGTGGAGTTGGGACACGGGGAAGCGGCGCTGTGGTTCAAGCCTAATATGGATAAGTATTTGGATGGTTGGGAGAGGGGTTTTGAGTTTGAGGGGAAGGTAATTAAAATGACAGATAGTGAGCTTTGAGCGGTTGTTTTGATTGCGGATAATCCGGTTATAATTGTGAGTACGATCGCAGGAGGATGTAGTATGACGGCATCAACAGAAATTCGCGAAGAAGTAATTGAGAGTAAGCCACAACCTTATTACACTCCAGCCGAGTATTTTGCTTTAGAAGAAGCAGCAGAGGACAAAAGTGAATATTGTCGCGGTCAAATATTACCAATGCCTGCGAATTCCGCCAACCACAATATGATAGTAGGTGATATTATTACTCCTTTGAATTTTGCTTTTAAAGGACAGAAACATTATCATTTATTTGCTTTGGGCTTGCGTTTGTGGATACCACAAAAGCAATTTTGTACTTATCCTGATGTGATGGTGGTTGCGGGTAAGCTGGAGTTTGCGGAGGGGAGGAAAGATGCGATTACTAATGTGGTGATGGTGGCTGAGGTTTTATCGAAATCGACAGCAAATTACGATCGAGGTGAAAAATTTAAACTTTTGCGATCGATTCCCACTTTGAGGGAGTATATTTTGATCGATCAGTACGAGATGCACGTCGAACAGTTTTCTAAGACGGATGACAATAAGTGGGTTTTGTCTGAGTATGATGGTGCTGAAGCGGTTCTGGTGTTGAGCTCGGTGCAGTTTGAGATGTCTTTGGGCGAAATGTACGATCGCGTGGATTTTGAGTCGGAGTCTGATTAGTAGCCATAAAAAACATGATTAAGTAAGATCGAATTAAGCGAGTAAATTTAATCATAAAAATCGAGGAAAACGTAATGATTGCCAGCAAAAATCATCCTGACGTTTCAGTTAAAGACTATTTAGAAGGTGAACTGGTAAGTCCCATCAAGCATGAATACAGGAACGGACAAATCTATGCAATGGCCGGCGCAAGTAATCCCCATGTTTTGATTTGTCTAAATTTAGCAACTCTGCTGAGAAATCATCTGCGCGGGACTGGTTGCCTGGTTTTTATGGCCGATACAAAAGTAAGATTTGAGACAATTAATACTTTTTATTATCCAGATGTAGCTGTATCTTGCGATGAACGAGATACTACTTCTGTTGCCGATTTTATCTGCTATCCTTCGCTAATTGTGGAAGTCCTATCTCCAACAACTGAGGCGTTTGACAGAGGAGATAAATTTGCGGATTATCGATCGCTCTCAACTATACAAGAATATGTATTAATCGGTCAACAACGGATGAATGTAGATTGCTACCGTCGCGATGTGGAAGGGCGTTGGGTTTTTTCTTCCTGCGGTGAGGGGGAATGTCTGGAGTTGGCTAGTATCAATTTTCAGTGTCCAATCTCTGCTTTGTATGAGGATGTTCCTGGATTGAGTTAAGATGTCGTTGGGTGAAATGTTCGATCGCGTGGATTTTGAGTCTGAAGAGTGAAGTGATATAGTAGAATCCCGGAAGCATTATGAAATCTGAAAAGTCGGCTATTACCTACAATATCGGTCAAAAATGGGCTGTGACACTTTGCTGCGAAGCAGAGGAAAAACTGGAATTGAGAGTTGCAAAAATCCTTGAATATTTAGACAAAAATTATCTCTTAAAGCAATGGGAAATATTTGATATTGAAGCTACGGGCAGTTATGGCAATTGCTTGACTGCGCGGTGCAATAATCAGGAAATATTTCAGGTATCTACTTCTGATTTGTTGGAGGTAATGAGGGAAGAAGGTCAAGTTATTGAATTAGATGCTAGTTTGATCAAAGATGACGAGGAATTGTTTAAAATACTGATTCGAGATGGGGTTTCAATTGATTTGCTTGGCAGCGGGGAGATGATGCCACTGACGGTTTTGGGCAAATATGTTTATGTTGACAAAGAACTGTTTATGTGGTAAAGATAGTAAGTGTTCGCAACTCTCAGACGTGATTCTAAGAGTTGCAAACACTTACTAAAACCCAAACGCTTTAGTAATCAATGGCAGTAGATTATTGCAGAATTCTAGTAGTTCTGTCGCTTTTGGTACACTTTTCATAATTCGTTCTAGCATCCTATTTGCCTGTTTGGCTTTAGTCTTCATTTCTGCATCATTAGGATTTGTAGCAGCTTCAGCTAATTCCTTTACTTGTTTTAAAGCATCTTCTTTGTCATCTTCACTTAAATTTGGATCGGCTGAAATTGCTGCTTCGAGTTCAATCAGTAACTCTTTGATTCCGGGTTTATCAGGTTCAGAGGATGAAGGTAACTCGTTTATAGCGAATGAAACATCTCCTCCAACGTGACTTGATGAAGTGCCTTGAATATTACCTCCTGTAACAGCACCTCCAACACTTCCTCCGATTTGAATACCTTGTTTATCTTCCATTATTCCCTCCTAAGTTGATTGATATTTGGATAATACTGTTATTTTTAGTCATTTCGCGAAACATTTCCTCCAACATTACTTGATGAACTGCCTCCTATATCACCTGCTGTGACAGAACCTCCCACACTTCCTTCTATTCGGATAGATCGATCGGTCGAATAGACTACATAACTACCTTCTGCATTACTTTCCATGAAGTTGTATAAGAAATCAACTACTTTTTTTAATCCTTTCATATCGGTTGTCACAAATATTGGCATAGGAGAACCGGAATTCAGATATAACTTAAGACCGTATTTTTCGGGCGAAAAAGTATTTACAATTAACCAGATAATTGCTACTATCGCCATAATTATTCCTGCCGCTCTCATCTCAGCATTATTAAAATAAGTAGCTACAACAAGTCCAATGACAAACAATCCCAAAATCCATTGAAATGGAATTTTTGGGGTCTTAACTGGTGATATACCAAAACCTGTAATGTTGCGAAATTGATAGACATCAGAACCAAATTTAACTGTATTTTTGGTAATATATATCTTGGTGTCATCCCAGATAGGTCGGTCATTATCTTGTGATGATATGTTATTTGCAGCCATCATTCCCCCCTTTTTTTAAAACTGTGAACCCACCAGGTAATAAGAATTAATTCTATCCCTACATAAATGAAGTCCTTGGGACTGCTGATGAGTGCTATTGATATTGACATCCCTGTGTAGTTAGAAGTATAATAGCGACTTAATATGAGCTTCAACAGTGAGAAAAAGTAATAAAAAAGTAATAAAAAAGTAAGATTTGTTCCCTGTTGCGGTACAATCTATACTCAGCCTACCTTAACGCTCCGCTAGTAAGGGACTTTAACATATGACCGTTGACGAAGCCATAGCGATCGCAGAAACAGCCCTCAACTACGATCGCCTCAACAAAGTTCAAGAGCTAGTGTTTCGTCAATCCTGGGAAGGGCGGTCTTATAAAGAAATTGCAGCCAGTGCTGAATATGAATATGATTATATCAAAGATGCTGGTGCTAAACTATGGAAACTACTTTCAAAAGCACTAGAAGAAAAAGTCAAAAAAGATAATCTCAAGTCAGTATTGAAACGATATTTAAGACGAGGTAAAGTGAATCTACAGCGAAATCTGACCATCGAAGTTAATCTCACTGGTGCAAATCTCAGTGGAGCAAACTTAAGCGGTGCTAGATTATTCGCAAACTTAAATGAAGCTGATTATGGTCAAGCTGATTTAGATAAAACTATAAACGCTGACAGTGAAACAGAATTATCTGACTCGGAAAACAAAATTAACTGGAACGATTTTTGCTTTCACTCCGACGCACAAGTGAAAATTGCCGAAATACTCGATCGCACTTCCACTCTCTTCATCCCCAACTCCCAACTCCGACTCACAACACCGGAAGGGAGACAAAACCAAGAAGCTGACTTTCTTATATTCCACCAAAACAAGTTAGGAATGCTGAAAATTGACCGCGAATCATCGCATCAAAACACAGCAGAAGATGAAATGTGCGGACTTTCGATAGATTCTGGCATCAGTCTTGTCAAACATTACGATGCTACCCGATGCAGCGAACAACCGGCTCTAGTTGTGCAGGAGTTTTTGGAAATATTGAGTCAGGCATAGCTATGATACCAAATCCTGCCATAATATCCATTCTACTCTTCAGTCCGCGCAGGCGGACTTCGTTTGTGTAGTCGCGATTTCAATCGCCGACTGACTTTCGTTGGTAAAGATTACATCCTCATAGATAGAATCCATGCTAGTGCGAAAATCCACACTAGCCAAGTGAATTTCGCTTCCTTGGGTGTAAGAATACAAAACCCACAACCCCTCAGCATTGCGGCGAAAACACTCAACCCGCTGCCGCTTTTGACTAATTAACACATACTCCTGAAGCGTTTCTAATTCTTGATAGTCAGCAAACTTATCACCGCGATCGAATCCTTCAGTTCCTGTTGACAAAACCTCGATAATTAAACAAGGATGTCTTTTAAAAGATTGAAATGCTTTGTCCCGTTCATCGCAACTTACCATCACGTCGGGATAGTAGTAAATATTCCTAGATTCAATCCTAGCTTTCATGTCTGACATATAAGCACGACAGCCACTACCCCGAACATGATTTCTCAAAAGTGCAAATAAGTTGCCAGCAACTGTCACATGAGCATCACTTGCACCTGCCATTGCGTAGGTTTCGCCCTGAATATACTCATGTTTAACCTGGCTGAGTTCTTCTAATTTCAGATACTCTTCCGGTGAGATGTAATTTTGGCTTTGATTTGCAACCATTGGCTTTATATTGAGTTTTTTATGATACTAGATTCAGACCACTTCTATTGTACCAAACCCACTAGGATTTTTAAATTATTTGATCCATATTTTAACAAATAAGGTGGGCATTGCCCACCTTACTCTTAGTCCCACTCTGCTGGGACTTTGTTTGTCAGTCTTGCTGGATGCCGAGGCCAGAAACCGGGTTTCTTCCTAAATCTCTAGTTTAGAAAGCAAAGATTTTTGATAGAAACCCGGTTTCTTTGCACAAGTCCTGTTAACACATTCTAACCCCGATTCTTCTCCGACCAAATGCGGGTTGGCAATCCCCAAACGTAGACAAATCCTTCGGCTGCTTTGTGATCGAATTCATCCTCGGCGCCGTAGGTTGCTAAGTCGAAACTGTACAGCGAATTCTCTGATTTGCGGCCGACAATTGTGGCGTTTCCTTTGAACATTTTTAGGCGCACGGTTCCAGTTACTCGCTTTTGCGTGTCTAGAATAAATGCGTCTAAAGCTGTTTTTAAAGGGTTGTACCAAAGGCCGTTGTAAATCATTTGGCTGTAGGTTTCTTCGATGCCGCGCTTGTATCGCGTGACATCTGCTGTCAAAGTCAAACTTTCTAAGTCTCGGTGCGCGTGCATCAAAACTAAAATGGCTGGTGTTTCGTAAATTTCCCGCGATTTAATCCCGACTACACGATTTTCAATCATGTCGATGCGGCCGACTCCGTGATTTCCAGCTATTTCGTTGAGTTGGGTAATTAGGGCGACTGGTGCTAATTCTTTGCCGTTTAAACTGACTGGTTTTCCGCAGTCGAAACCGATTTCGATGTATTCGGGTGTGTCGGGAGTTTGTTCGATCGCCTTTGTCATCAAAAATACCTCTTCCGGCGGTTCCGCCCAAGGATCTTCGAGAATGCCGGCTTCGATCGCCATTCCTAACAAATTGCGATCGATACTATAAGGTGAAGACTTCTTCACCGGCGACGGAATCCCGCATCTTTCACCGTAGGCGATGGTTTCCTCGCGGCTCATTTTCCATTCCCGCGCTGGTGCTAAAATCTTAATCTTGGGATTCAGTGCGCCGATCGACACATCGAACCGTACTTGGTCATTTCCCTTACCAGTACAACCGTGGGCGATCGCATCCGCACCGTATTTTTCGGCAGCTTCTACCAACAATTTAGCAATCAGCGGGCGCGCTAGCGCCGTAGATAGCGGATACCGATTTTCGTAAAGCGCGTTAGCTTGAATTGCTGGGAAGGCATAATCTTTGACAAATTCTTCCGTAGCATCAATCACCAAAGATTCCGAAGCACCAGATGCTAAAGCTTTCTTGCGGATGGGTTCTAATTCATCTCCCTGTCCCAAATCCGCCGCCAGAGTAATTACCTCTTCGACTCCCCACTCCTTCATCAGGTAAGGAATGCAGACAGAAGTATCGACTCCGCCGGAATATGCTAGGACAACTTTTTTAGCGCGACTCATGAAAATACTCGGTAAGTGGGAAACTCAGCGGCTTTAGCCCTGAGAGGGAAACGATACGAGCGGTTTTAACCGCCTACCCCTTTCGGGGCTAGACAAGTAGAGGAATGGTACTTGTCTAATCCCTGTATTGCCGGGAGCGCCTTGCCATTCCAGTAAAGTGAGCTTCGCCAATGTTTAAAGAGCTTTTTAGACTTGCAACACTGTTCCAGTGACCTTAGAACTGTTTAATTGCAAATGACAGAGCAGGAAACTAGCTACGCATTTCCGGGTGTCGTGACTCAACAAACGTAGTCAGTTAAGACTTAGGCTGGTCAGTACGGCTTGCAGGAATTGCTCTTACAAGCCCAGTATCTTGGTTGAGTCGAGGGGGGATATTATTCCCCGCCCCTCTCAGTTAGAACCGGACGTGCGATTTTCACCGCATCCGGCTCCCGATGTTCTTGGCTTACGCC
>NZ_JAEQDE010000160.1:0-10342 GCF_020737865.1 Microcoleus sp. PH2017_35_SFW_U_B | reverse complement strand
GCCTGTGACGGGTACGAACAGCATGAAGAAGTGCAACCAACGTTTGTTGGAGAACGCAATTCCGAAGATTTGCGACCAAAAACGGTTAGCTGTAACCATGGAATAGGTTTCTTCTGACTGAGTTGGGTTAAAAGCTGGGAAAGTGTTAGCACCTTCGCCATCTTCAAACAGGGTGTTTTCCACGGTGGCACCGTGGATAGCGCACAACAGCGCGCCGCCCAAGATGCCTGCAACGCCCATCATGTGGAAGGGGTTGAGCGTCCAGTTGTGGAAGCCTTGCAGGAATAGGAGGAAGCGGAAAATTGCTGCGACGCCGAAACTTGGGGCGAAGAACCAGCCTGATTGACCCAAGGGGTAGAGCAGGAACACGGACACAAACACGGCGATCGGGCCGGTGAATGCGAGGGCGTTGTAGGGACGGATGCCGACTAAACGGGCAATTTCGATCTGACGCAGGCAGAAGCCGATCAGTGCGAAGGCGCCGTGGAGGGCGACAAATGCCCACAGACCACCGAGTTGGAACCAGCGGGTGAAGTCCCACTGTGCTTCGGGGCCCCACAGGAACAGCAGGGAGTGTCCGA
Organism: Microcoleus sp. PH2017_35_SFW_U_B; assembly: GCF_020737865.1. NCBI lineage: Bacteria > Bacillati > Cyanobacteriota > Cyanophyceae > Oscillatoriales > Microcoleaceae > Microcoleus > Microcoleus sp. PH2017_35_SFW_U_B. The sequence goes on along the minus strand of NZ_JAEQDE010000160.1, from coordinate 9,761 downwards.
GGCTGTTGGCTGGGGTGGAGACTGCGACGGTGAGGAAGTTGGCTCCTTCGAGGTAGGAGCTTGCCAAACCGTGGGTGTACCAGGAGGTAACGAAGGTGGTGCCGGTTAACCAGCCACCGATCGCCATGTAAGCGCAGGGGAATAGCAGGATGCCAGACCAGCCTACGAAGACGAAGCGATCGCGCTTGAGCCAGTCGTCGAGTACATCAAAGATGCCTCTTTCGTTCTCGGCGCGTCCGACTGCGATTGTCATTACGGTAAAATCCTTTTGCTTGTTAAAAGACCAAGGTTTCTAATTAAACTTAACATAACTATATATTATAAGTTCATTAATTTTCAACTAGAACAGCAGGAGTTGATACAGAATCGCGATCGTGACTGGGCGATCGCGCCAGCGGAGTGAGACTAAGGTAGGCTAGTTGAATTAAAATTTTGGTTTAAGGCTGTTTAAATTTGTCAGGAACTCTAGGCTCAAGCCACGCTCGCTTGTAAGAAATTACAAGCTGTTCTGACCAGACCCCTCGATCGCGAGGAGACGGGGCTCTGTCATCTGCAATTAAACAGTTTTAAAGTCACGCTTTACAGTGTTGCAGGTCTAACAAGCCTTTATAACCAGGTCTGCACGAACATTACCCCGCAAGGGAGAAAGGATACAACTGTATCGACCTTGGAGGGGCAACCATACCCCTCCACCCCCCGAAAGGGGATTGACGGGGACTGAAGTCCCCTGCGTCGTTTTCCTTTCAGGTCTAAAGACTCTGAGTTTCCCACTTACCGAGTGTTTTTTATGACTGCAAAAACAATGACCTCGATCGATTCTGTCCTGCGCTATGAGGTTTTGGGATCTCGTCGCTTCAGCAATTACTGGTGGGCAACGGTTGTCAGCATTGGAGGGACTGGTTTCCTGCTGTCGAGCATTTCCAGCTACTTACACAAGAACCTGCTGCCTTTTGCTGACCCGACTCAGCTTATTTTCATCCCCCAAGGCATCGCGATGGGTTTCTACGGTGTCTGCGCCCTGCTGTTGGGGCTTTATCTGTGGCTGACTGTTCTCTGGGATGTTGGCGGCGGATACAATGAGTTCGATCGCAAAACAGGTAACATTCGGATCTTCCGTTGGGGATTTCCCGGCAAAAACCGCAAACTTGATTTTACTTGCAAGACATCGGACGTGCAATCTGTGCGGGTCGATATTAAAGAAGGTCTCAGCCCCCGCCGCAGCATTTATCTTAAGCTCAAAGACCGCCGTCAGTTTCCCCTGACAAGAGTCGGACAGCCCATTTCTTTGTCTGATGTGGAAAATCAAGCTGCCGAATTGGCTCGATTTTTGCAAGTGTCCCTAGAAGGGCTGTAGAGATTTGGGATTTGGGATTTGGGATTTTCGATTTGATATTGGTAATGTTTTGTAGGTTGGACGGCGGGGCGCACAAAATCGATAAATCTAGAGTGCGCCCGGCCATGTACCCGATCTGAATGAAGTGAAAGTGAAAATACAAATGCAAATGCAAATCAAAATTCAGCGGTGGTTCTTCTCACTTTTAATAATTGGCGCGCTGTTTGTCGGGGGATGCGGTAGTTCCCCTGCTGCAAACTCTACTCCGACACCAAATCCGGCGTCGGGTGAAAGCATTTCTTTGTCTCCGTCTCCGTCTCCGTCTCCTGCTGCTGTGGCGGCGAGTTCGCAATTTAGCAATTTGCCACGCTTGCAAGGAAAAGCAACGGTAGTGATGACGGTTAAAGGTACTCCGATTACGATCGAACTCGACGGCACAAATGCCCCAATTACTGCGGGCAATTTTGTCGATTTGATTCAGAAAGGAGTCTACGACGGGCTGGTATTTCACCGAGTGGTGCGGGAACCTCAGCCTTTTGTAGTTCAGGGTGGCGACCCCCAGGGCAAAGACCCTAAATTCCCTGCGTCGCGGCTGGGAACTGGGGGCTTTATTGACCCGAAAACATCTGTCGAACGCAGGATTCCTCTGGAAATTAAAGCTAAAGATGCCCCGAACCCGACTTACAGCCAAACGCTAGAACAAGCTGGGATTGCTCAGAAACCCGTGTTGATGCACACTCGCGGGGCTGTGGCTATGGCTCGATCGCAAAGTCCTGATTCGGCTTCTTCTCAGTTTTACTTTACTTTGACCGATGTGCCGTTTTTGGACGGTAGCTATGCGGTTTTTGGCTACGTGAAGCAAGGGATGGATGTTGTTGATAAGATTCAAGCGGGCGATCGGATTGATAAGGCTACTGTGACCCAGGGTTTAGAAAATTTTAAGGCTGCTAGTTAGTCAGTTGACAGTTGACAGTTGACAGTTGACAGTTTGCCGTTGGGAGTTGGTAGTAGTTATTGGTTATTGGTAACAACCCAAAACTAATACCTGATAACTACGCATCAACAACCAACAAGTCATAGATTACGAATAACTAATCACAACTAACTAATAACTACTGCCTTCTAACTGATACTTATGGATGTTGTGGTTACGGGAATTGGTCTTGTTTCAGCGTTGGGAAATCTGGAAAATAGCTGGAAAAGATTGTTATCTGGGGAGTCGGGAATTCGGCAACATCAACCTTTTTTAGAACTTGAACCGCAACTTTTGGCTTTGGTAGGTACAAAACCTGCTGATTTAATAAGTTTAATTTTGCCTGTTTTAGCAGATGCTTTGCAAGATGCTAATTTGACTTTGCCGATTCCTGATTGCGGAATTGCGATCGGTTCTAGTCGCGGCTTTCAGGCTAATTTGGAACTGTTGCTAAGAGAGGGGGAGAGGGGGAGATGGGGAGAGGGGGAGAGGGGGAGAGGGGGAGAGGGGGAGATGGGGAGAATTGCCCAATTACCAATGCCCAATTCCCAATTCCCAATTACCAATGCCCAATTCCCAATTCCCGATGCCCAATTCCCAATTCCCGATGCCCAATTCGTGGACTTTTTGCCTCACATGGGGGCGATCGCGGTGGCGAGGGCAATTGGCTCGATGGGGCCTGTGCTGGCGCCGATGGCTGCTTGTGCGACGGGCCTACAGTCGATCGCCCGCGCTGTTGATTTAATCCGCACCGGTGAGTGTCAGCGCGCGATCGCTGGTGCTGTTGAAGCGCCAATTACACCGCTGACTGTGGCTGGATTTAACCGGATGGGTGCTTTGGCAAACACGGGCTGTTATCCCTTTGACGAAGAGCGGGAAGGCTTGGTGCTCGGCGAAGGCGGGGCTTTATTTGTATTAGAATCAAGTGAGTTGGCAAGGCGCCGCAACGCTAGAATTTACGGTCTAATTTCCGGTTTTGGGTTGACAAATGATGCTTTTCATGCTAATTCGCCGGAGTTGGGCGGGACAAGTGCGATCGCGGCGGTAAATCAATGTTTGAAACGTAGCAATTTAACGGCGGCTGATATAGATTTTATTCACGCTCACGGTACTGGAACTGATTTAAATGACCGACACGAAGCCCTGTTAATTCAGAAATTGTTTCGCCAAGGAGTTGCTGTTAGTTCGACGAAGGGGGCTACTGGTCATACTTTGGGAGCTTCGGGTGCTTTGGGCGTCGCTTTTTGTTTGATGGGTATTAAATACCAGGTGTTGCCGCCTTGTACTGGCATAAAAAAACCGGGGTTTGAGTTAGATTTTGTTCGCTGCGCCCGATCGACTTTTGTGAGAAATGCGGTTTGTTTGAGTTTTGGTTTTGGCGGGCAGAATGCTGGGATTGTGTTGTCGGGCGATCGTTAATTTTTGGTAATCGAAGGCGATCGGCATTGAAATTGCAGCATCTCTCTACAATTAAAATCTTGTGGGGGCGTGTCCGAAAGTGCGATCGCACTTCCCATTTAAATCTGAGATCAAATATCATATATATGTATTTTAGTCAATTAACTTAGAATGTTGGTGAGATTTCTGGTACCGCTGTGCTAGTCTGGCTCTCCATATCGAGGCTTACCCTTCCCTCAAAGCCAGGGATGCCAGAAAATAACAGCAAATTCCAGCAGTATTGTATTTTATTAACGCATCGATGCTTATAGCGCGAAGATAGAAGAAAGAAACAGTTTCAATTAAGCCTCAGGTATTTTCACATGGATCTGGCATCTCATCGATTTATGTCTTATTTTGAACCTCTTCAAGCTGCTCATCTGTGCCAAATAGCTGTATTGGAAAGTTTTGCTGAAGAAACGGTGGTTTTTGAAGAAGGAGAAACAGCCGATTTTTTATATCTAGTTTTAGAAGGTAAAGTCGAGTTTAGCAAGCGGATTGACAACAGTAAATATCAAACTATTGCTGTCGCTAAGCCCGACGATTTTTTTGGCGAACTCGGAGTTTTAGACGGAGAGCCTCGCAGTGCTAGAGCTGTGGCAGTTGCCGGATCGAGTTTGGCCAAAATAGGCCGCGAAGAATTGATAGCAAACCTCGAGTTTGCTAAAGGCAGTTCAGTAATGCAAATGTTTAGTTTCATTATTAAAAATTTGCGCTCTACCACGGATCAATATGTTAGCCAATTCGTACACAAACAAAAAATGGTTTTGGTGGGTGAAATGGTGAGCACAATTATTCACGATTTCAAAAGTCCTTTTACCGGAATTAAACTCTCCAGCGAAATGCTCAAAGAAATGCACCCCGATGCTGAAACTCAGGAATGGTGTGAACTTATTCAGTTGCAAGTTCAGCGAATGTTGGGGATGGCTGAGGAAGTATTAGAATTTTCGCGTGGGAACTCTGCATTAAATAAAAAACCAGTTAATCTCATCCAGACGTTGCAGCAGTTTGAAAAGTTGAACAGAGTTTATTTTGAGGCTGCAAAAGTAGACTTAGTGCTGGGGGTATCAGAAGTGATAGTGGAAGCTGACGACAATAAGATTTTGCGAGTTTTACAAAATTTAGTTGGGAATGCTGTTGAAGCTTTTGGCGGACGCGGGGGCCGAATAGAGATTATGCTGACACAAAGTGAGGATTGGGCAGAAATTAGCATTTATGATAACGGCCCTGGCATTCCGCAATCAATCAAGGACAAGTTATTTGAACCGTTTATAACCTATGGCAAGCGGACTGGTACTGGCTTGGGAACGGCGATTGCTAAGTCGATTGTTGATGCTCACAAAGGGGAAATTAGTTATGAGTCGGAAAACAAAAAAGGAACCACTTTTTACATCCGCTTGCCAAAAGTCATCAGTTAGTCTGTGGAGTTTAAGTAATGTTTGTTTGTCACCACCGACTTCAATCAATCATTTAATCGATTTGAGATTGTTCGACTTCCTTCGGCTCCCTTCGGCTACGCTCAGGACAAGATGCTCAGGACAAGTTTGAGATTGGATAGTTGCCCCCACAAGTGAATCTGGGAGCTTGAACTTTTGTCTAAAATGTTGGGAACATCTACGACTTAACTATTTGGAACATTACCAGTTTTTGGGCGGATCGCGATCGTGTGTATGGAGTGGCAGAATCAGGTATAATTGAATTAACGAACCGCTAAAAATCTGATGCCAGTTACTATTCAAACCTTACCCGCAGAAGTTATCGATTTAATTGCCGCAGGCGAAGTTATTGACTCGATCGCCGCTGCGGTACGAGAATTAGTAGAAAATTCTCTGGATGCTGGCGCAACTCGCATCGTTGTGTCTGTTTGGCCCGAACAATGGCGGGTGCAAGTTGCCGATAATGGTACGGGAATGGATCGGGAAAACTTGCAGCAGGCGGCTTCGCCTCACAGTACGAGCAAAATTACCACGGAAGCTGACCTTTACAAAATTGCTACTTTGGGATTTCGCGGTGAAGCTTTGCACAGTTTGGCTCAGTTGGGCTGTTTGGAGGTTTTGAGCAGGCCCAACGATTTGGGATTCGGAGATTATTGGGAAAATCGACAGTCTGCGGAAACCCCCCCTAGCCCCCCCTTAACAAGGGGGGGAGTTGAGAAGTCATCTTTGAACCAGCCGGGAGTTGAAAATGCTCGATCGGGCTGGCGGGTAGTTTACAACAACGCTGGGGAAGCTGTGGAGCTGGAAACAGTGGCAATTGCTCCGGGCACGGTGGTGACTGTGGCTAATTTGTTTGGCAATTGGCCCGTGCGCCGCACTTTTTTGTCGCCGGCACAGCAAATGCGATCGATCCAATCAATCCTCCAGCAAATTGCAATTTGTCACCCCTACGTTAATTGGCAGTTGCGCCAAGCAAATGCGCCTTGTTTTTACATAACTTCGGCGAGCACAGCGGAACAAATTTTGCCTCAGTTTGTGCGCGGCGTGCGATCGAGCGATTTACAATATTTAAAGTTAGATTTGCCTGCGAGTCCTGAGAATCAGAAAGCTGCAATTTTTTTGGTAGAAACTCAACTTGTGGGAGCTACAAACAACCACAATTATCAATTCCCAATGCCCAATGCCCGATGCCCAATTCCCAATTCCCAGTCTTTGGAGTTAGTAATTGGTTTGCCCGATCGCTGTCACCGCAGGCGGCCGGATTGGGTTAAGGTGGCGGTGAATGGACGGGTTGTGCGATCGCCCGAAATAGAGCAAACTATTCTCAGCGCCTTCGCCCGCACTTGTCCGCGCGATCGCTATCCCGTGTGTTTTGTTCACCTACAACTCTCCCCCTCGGAAATCGACTGGAACCGCCACCCGGCTAAAGTGGAAATTTATCTGCACGATCCGAGTTTTTGGCAAGCACAAGTTGGCGCGGCAATCGATCGGGCTTTGCACCTGAATGATGAGGTTTTGGCAGATCCTCCAATTCCCGATCGCGTGGGACAGTTGTTGAAAGCATCAGAACAAAAAAGTGCTTACAGTGTGGGGACTTCAGCTCGAAAGAGTGATGGCGGTGACGAACAGACAACAGGTCGTAAAATAGGATTGATGGAACTGAGGGCGATCGCTCAAGTTCATAATACTTACATTGTTGCAGAACACTCTAGCGGAATGTGGTTAGTCGAACAGCACATCGCTCACGAGCGCGTTTTGTACGAACGTATCTGCGCTGATTGGCAGCTAAAATCTCTAGAAAAACCAGTGATTCTCAGTCAATTATCTGCCCTGCAAATTGAGAATTTGTCCCGCTTGGGTTTGGAAGTAGAAAGTTTTGGCGAACAGTTATGGGCGGCACGGGAAGTACCGGATTTATTGGTCGATCGAGATGACTGTGCGGATGCGCTTTTTGAACTCAGTAAAGTCGCAGATTTGCAAGCTGCTCAAGTTGCTACTGCTTGTCGTAGCGCTATTCGCAATGGTACTCCTCTCAATCTTTCTCAAATGCAAAATTTGTTGGATGAATGGCAGCAAACTCGCAATCCGCGCACTTGTCCACACGGCCGCCCGATCTATTTTGCGTTGGAAGAATCGACTTTGGCTCGGATTTTTCGCCGCAGTTGGGTGCTTGGAAAAAGTCACGGGATTTGAAGGTTAAAAGTTATGCTTTAAGATTCGCGTTACATACAGAATTGTTTTTTTTGAACCGCAGAGGGCGCAGAGAACGCAGAGAGGAAGAGAAGAGAGAAGAAATGTTTCAGAATTTGATTGTAGTGAGGAATGCAAGTCGGCATCAGACTAGAATAAAATAAAGAAAAATTTTTTGATAATCGTTTGTAGTGAGCATTTTGACCCGCAAAAATAAGGACTGAAGTCCTCACTACAAACCTTTTTTAGATGACAATAATAGATTGTGCGTTGGGAAGAAAAAAATGAAAAATGTTTTTATATTTTCGATTGTGTTAAATGTAGTTTTGCTATCTATTATCTTAATCTACACAGGGAAGCGGGGCTATTTGGGCAGAACTTTGGTAATGGCGAATGCAAATTATCTGGAATTGCCGACGGATACGCTGAGTTCTCAGTCTTGGTGGCAAGATGAGGTAAAGTATCAAGTTGCTGTGACTCGGAACGCGCATATCAAAACTTGTTTTTTTGGAGATTCGATCACTTCGATGCTGGGGAATAATCTGGGTGACAATTCTTTCAATTTTGCGATCTCTGGCCTGACTGCGATTTCTCAGTTGGAACAGCTTAAGTTTTTAACTGCTGCTCAAGTTAAGTGCGATCGCGCGATTGTTGCTCTCGGGACAAACGATGCTATTTACAGAACTATGGACGGACAATTTGTGAAAAATATGCGGCAAATAATTAGCACTGTCAAAAAAGATATGGGGGCGAAACAGGTGATTTTGATGCCAGCTTTTTATTCCACTATTGAGGCCAGTCGCGATGTTACTGTTGCTGCTCCGATTCCGAGAGTCGATAAGTTTAATCAGTTGATTCGCCAGGTTGCTGCTGCTGAAAATTTATCAATTGATGAAGCTGGTTTGCAGCCGTTATTTGAAGGTAAAGCTTTGAAGGCTAATTTGACTTCGGATGGCGTTCACCTCAATGCTGATGGCAAAAAAATCTATCGTGAAGCTTTATTAAAAATAGTGGCTTTTTTAGATAAAAAGGATTAACAGAATGACCGCAATATGAGAATTTCTGTCTCGTTTGTGTGGCCGATCGCAAACTAAATTCTAAAACCCTTGTCTAAAAGGCGATCGAATCGTTAAATTTCGTTAAATTCCATTGCAAAGCTATCCCAAATATCCCTGAACTTGGGTTCGTCGCGCATACTGAAAGAATCCACCATACACCAATTCTTTCTTAAGGAAATCTGTCATAATGGATGGCGATAAATGCCAAAAATCGGGTTGTACGGGAACGATCGAGGATGGCTATTGTGATGTCTGCGGCATGGCTGCCGTTAAAACCGCTGAACGGCTGCTTTCCTCCCCTCTCCCCACTGCATCGAACGCGAGCTTATCGAGAACCAATTCACCCACAGCCAGTACGCCGACGGGTTCATCCTCCGCAAGCAGCCGCAGTTCCCGGCGCACGGGTAGCGCCTCTAGAAGCAGCCGCAAACAATTAGGTGCGGGATTGGTGTCGATTCCGGAACTCCCTTCCACTGAACCGGAAAAGGCGCTGCTTGTAGAAGCCGTCGTCCCGGAAAACAAACGCTTCTGTTCCAGTTGCAACAACGCTTTAAGTCGGGAAAGAGGGTTTTGTCCGAAGTGCGGTCATAAGTATTCCTTCGTTCCCAGCCTCAAACCAGGCGATCGCGTCATTAACCAGTACGAAGTCAAAGGTGCGATCGCCTACGGGGGACTCGGCTGGATCTATTTGGGATTTGATAGGAGTCTGTCGCGCTACGTCGTTCTTAAGGGGTTGCTCAACACGGAGGACGAAGCCAGTGCTGCCGTTGCTGTAGCCGAACGCCAATTCCTCGCCTCTGTCAAACACGCCAACATCGTTGGGATTTACAACTTCGTCAACCACCTCAACGAAGGCTTCATCATTATGGAGTACGTTGGAGGTCAGACGCTCAAGGAGATTCGCAAGACGCGCGGAGTGTTACCTGTTGCTGAAGCGATCGCCTACATTCATCGCATTCTCGGCGCTTTTGCCTACCTGCACGCGCAAGGTTTAGTTTATTGCGACTTCAAACCGGATAACGTCATGCTCGAAAGCAATGACGTGAAACTGATCGATATGGGTGGGGTGCGGCGCATTGACGACTTAGATGGGGACATCTACGGAACAGTGGGGTACAGCGCACCGGAAGCAGGAGAAGGGCCCACTGTCGTCTCGGATTTATTCACGATCGCCCGCACCCTCGCCGTCTTGGTGACGAACATTTCGGGCTTCAGCAAACAACACCAGTACAAGTTACCGCTCGTAAAAACCTGGACAAAGCTACCCAAAAGTAGTCAATGTTAGACATCTACGTTAGTAATTTTAGTCCACAGTCCTAAAACTACAGGAATAA
>NZ_JAEQDE010000159.1:0-9318 GCF_020737865.1 Microcoleus sp. PH2017_35_SFW_U_B | reverse complement strand
ATATAAGAAAGAGCGCTGAAGCGCAACTACGTACCTTTGACTAGCAGTCTTAAGTGAACCGTACTGCTCTATATATAAGAAAGAGCGCTGAAGCGCAACAACATACCTTAATGCACAAGTTATAATAAATTTAAATAAATCGGAGGTTGAAATGGTAACGCTGCAATTAAGGCAAATCAGTGTGCCGCCAGGACATAGACTGCTGTTGAACGATGTCAACTGGCAGGAATTTGAGGCGATTTTAGAGGAGTTCGGAGAACACCGTGGCTCTAGAATAGCTTACAGTCAAGGAACTTTGGAGATTAGGATGCCCCTACCAGAACATGAGAAGGCTAAAATTATTATTGGCTATTTAGTAAAAATTTTGTTTGAGGAACTTGAAATTGACTTTGAACCATTTGGTTCGACGACTTTCAAACGAAAAAGTATGTTGCAAGGAATTGAGCCTGATGAATGTTTTTACATCCAGAATTACGCTCGAATGATTGGCAAAAAGCGCATCGACTTAACTGTCGATCCGCCGCCGGATTTAGCAATTGAAGTCGATCTCACTTCCAAGACTCAACTGGATGCTTACGAGGCGCTGGGAGTCCCGGAAATCTGGCGCTATGAAAATAAAAGGCTTGAGATTAATGTTCTTGAAGATGGGAAATATGTTGAATCGGAATTTAGTCCGATATTTCCCAATCTGCCAATTATTGAAGCGATTTCTCAATATTGCGAACAAAGTCAAACCGCGGGGACGAGTCAAACTCTCCGATTGTTTCGCAAATGGGTTAGAGAGCAAGTACAAAATTGATATGAAATCTTCTGTTTTTTGACACCAAGCGTTATCATCCCGTTATATTGTTAATTTCGCTGTTGGGAAATTGAGAGAGAATAAGGGTGTTGACCTTGCGATCGATCGCCCACGAAAATCACGTAAGTCCCCTTGTCTCCATAACCAGAAAATTCTACATTCCCCGCAGCAGCATTCGCCGGTAGGACGCAGAAACGACCCCTCGGCCCCTGAATCATCAAACTGGGAGCTCCCGCAGTTTGTACTGCAATCCGCCAGTAAGGCAAATCCTGGGTTACTTCGATGACTTGGTTGGGGCTTTGGGCTACGAAACCGCAGTCGCCACTATTGTTCGGGCCGCCGGAAACTCCCGAAACTCTCAGCGGTTCGGGAAATCCTGGAGCAATTTGCAACGGTTGGCTCCGAATAGCTCCGGCATCCGCTAAAATCATTGCCAAGGCTACGGTTACGATCGGGCTAAACCACCGTTTGTCGCGATCGCCCGCACAGTGTATCTTCATATTTCCTCACACAATGGGATTTAGTCCTACTTCTTTAGACGATAGATGATAATTGCGGTTCCAAACACGTGGATCTCAATCAAGTAAAATCTACCTAATTAAAGTAAAATATAGATCGCTAACAAGCTTGCTGTGTATGTCTTTGACAGTTGACAGTTGACAGTTGACAGTTGACAGTTGACAGTTAACTAATGACCAATGACTAATGACTAATGACTAATGACTAATGACTAATGACTAATGACTAATGACTAATGACTTCTTCCTTCTACTTAACTACTGATTTTTTTTATGAATCCTCAAAATAACTTCAATTGGCAGCAAGCGATCGGAGAACTCAAAGCTAAACTAGAACGATCGCCTCTCATCCAACAAAATCCAGACAGCTATCAAGCGATCGGAACCTTCTACAATCAATCTCTAGAGAAGTTTCAGAAACTCCCCAAACCGGGACAGGTGGCAGTCTTTGCCGTCGGAGCGATCGTTGTTCTGACAGTCTTCAATAGTATCGTACAGCTACTTTCCGCCGTGATGACTCTTGGCGTTCTCGGAGTGCTAATCTACATAGCGTATAAATTGGCAATATCTCCTGATTCCTCCAACTAAGGATTAACAATAGGAAATTATAAATATGTCTAACCCAACTGCACCCGGTGATATTAATCAACCCGATCCGTCTTGGCAAAGACAATCCCAGCCAATGCCACTGCTGGTTCGCCGGTGTGGCGCTTGGACTGTTGAAATTTCGTTAATCGCAGCTAGCGCCCTGGTTCCCTTCAGTATCGGGGCACTGGTTAACAAAGAAGCTCAAACCGTGCCACTCAATCCCTCGGTAGCAGCAGCATCGGAAACTGTTGCCCGTGTTTTGGCCATCCCCGTGCGCGATCGCAACCCCAGAGTTGCACCCCTAACTAATCTATTCTGGTCGGGGGCGCTGCTGGCGCCGGCAGCTTTAGCGGCGTGGCAGTTGTTTTTGCTCGCCAGAATCGGTCAAACTCTCCCGAAACGCTGGTTCGGAGTGAAAGTTGTCACAGCCTCGGGTACTCCTCCGGGTTGGGCGCGGGTGCTGGTTCGCGAAAGTTTGGGGCGCTGGGGAGTGCCTCTGGGCGTCGCTTACGGGGTTTGGCGCTTGACTGGCGCGTTTCCAGATTTAATCATTTTAGGGGCGTTGAGCGGCTTGGCAGTGCTGGCAGATGGCGCTTTTGGATTGCGCTACAAACGGCAATCGGGGCACGATCGCCTTGCGAATACTTTGGTGGTCAATAGTCGTGAAGCGAAGCTATCCCGTAGGGAATCGCACCAACTGTCACCCAATCCTGTCCAGAGTCAAGATTGGACTGAGGAAGACGCGCAAATTGCGGCTTTGGTTTTGACTCCAGAAACCAATATGAAAGAAGATCCCAGTCTGTGGAATTGGATTCGCCAACATCCGGGGACAACTTTAGTGATAGTTACTATTGGCAGTGCGGGATTGATTTTAAGTTTGTTTGTTGGCACTCTGATCTACACTCAAAGTCAAGCTAATTTGCGGGATTCTCGGCAGCGGAATGACGAGTTATTTGTAGCTTTAGTTAGCAAATTGTCTCCTGCTTCGGCTAGCGGAACATCGGGGAGGCGATCGGCTATTTTGGCTTTGGGGGCGGTGGAAGACTCCCGCGCCGTACCCCTGTTAGCGGATTTGCTGGCTCAAGAAGAAAGCAAGGCGATGCTGGACGCGATCCAGCAAGCTTTAGTCAGTACCGGGCCGAAAGCTTTACCTGATTTGCAGCGGTTGAACCAAGCCCTCAGCAATGACCTCGAATCCCTGCGCTACGGTGGAAAGACTCCGGAACGCGAGTTAGCGGCTACCCGTCAGAGAACAGTGCAAAGGGCGATCGGCAAAATTCTCACAGTGTATAGCAGCCAGCTCAACGGTGCAGATTTGAGCCGCACAGATTTAGGTCAAAGTCCTGCCGGCCCCGGTCAGTTTACTTTAGTATTAGACAAAGTTGACTTATCAGGAATTAAGCTGAGAAAAGCCAATTTAACAAATGCCAGCTTGCAGGGAATTCGCTTTTATGGCACCGGCGAAGACAGGCGTCCTGGCACATTTGACGATTGGATTTCTGACTTAAGCGAAGCTAATTTTGAAGGAGCAAATTTAACCGGAGCATCTTTTAACAGCGCCGTAATGAACCGCACTACTTTTGTGCGCGCTGTTCTGAACAAAGCTAATTTGTCAAGCGGAAATTTGAATGGAGCTAATCTTAGCAACAGTCTTTTAATTGGGGCGAATTTGCAGCAAGCAATGTTAAAAGAGGCAAGCTTTACCGGGGCAGATATCGGCAGCGCCAATTTTTCGGGAGCCAATTTAGAAAGTGCGCGTTTGGGCAAAGTCAAGGCTCAAGGCACTCAGTTATCTCTAACAAATTTGTCTAAATCGGAATGGCAAGGTGCTGATTTGTCCGGTGCTGATTTGAGCGGCGCAAATTTACAAAATGCTGATTTAAGTTCGGCTAAACTTGCCAACGCGAATTTAAAAGATGCTCGATTGCAAGATGCTAATTTGCGGAATGCGGACGTGAGTTCGGTTGATTTTAGAGGTGCGAATTTAGCGGGAGCTAATTTTCAAGGCGCTGTTTTCCTGGGGAAGGGGACTTCGGATCAGTTTATTCAAAGTCAGGCTGGTAGCAAATCAGGTCGATTCCAAGGTATTAATTTTGCGGAGGTTAAGAATTTAGATCAAAGTCAAATTGCTTACATTTGTTTGCAGGGAGGGACTCATCCGAAGTGCCCGCCAAAAAATTAAGACTTGGTTCGTAGTGAGGACTTTAGTCCTTCTTTTTTGCGGGCTAAAGCCCTCACTACGAACCTTTATTTTTCTGTCTTTTGTTTGGTAGGATGGATGGCTCCACATACTACCAATTAGATAAGAAGGGCTGAAGCCCAACAACGTACCTTATAAGAAGGGCTGAAGCCCAACAACGTGCCTTACCTTTTTGAGAAGTGCTATATTATGCAATAGCATCGGCACTTACAAGAGTCTCGAATTGTGCTAATAGCATTCCATCAGTGTTATTTGCAACTCCAAAAATTTTAGGTAACTGGCCTGTTTCAACTAGAACTTGTCTGACTTCTCGGTTAGATATATCGGCTAAATTTTTGTTATTGAGAATGGCATTAACGGCCGCAATACCGACACCTTGACCAACTGCTACATTGAATTCTACAATTCTGCCCACAGCACAAGCAAGCCCTTCAAATCCAGAACAGGGACTGACAACTGCCAGGTTAGGAACATTGTTCATTAATGCGTGGCGGATGCCAATATTGAAGGTAGGCTGTTGGAACATCAGACTTTTAAACCACCCTCGACTCTTTGCTTTGTCGCCAATCCCCGGAATGCCTCCCCGGACATCAAAATGATAGCTAAATGTTCCCAGTGCTTCAGTAGCTGGTACGCCACCATGCAGCATTTGTGCGCCTATTAAAGGTTCTACAACTCCCGTCACATTCCCAGCGTGTCTGATATAAAGTTCTGAAGCCGGAGTAACATAGGTAGCCCCCAAACTTTTCAGCCAAGTGGTCAGAAATGACATCTCTTTTTGCATATTAGCTGTGGGTTTGCTCCCGTTTCTCGCTAAGGCTTCTGCTTCGCTACCAGTGACTGCAAATAACAGCGCATTCCACGAAAGTCTTTCGTCTGGAAGTATGGCGATATTTCCTTCGTCTAAAATTATGCCAGTTTCAGAAAAAGATAGCTTTCTGCCTCTAAAAGAGTGGTATGCTACAGACAAAGCTGGCGATCGCACATCAATGTAATCGTTGCCCGCCCACAGAGTTTTGAGATTTCCTCTGGTGTCGATCATTTCCAGGCGGAGTTCTTCTGCTAGCTTGGCATCTTTCCCCGCAGCAGACAGCAAAAATTTTTGAGCCTCAGAATCGGCAAGGTTTGTGAAGCGTTTTAGATAAATATAATCGAGTTCTTTCAGTCTTCTGACACTGAGTCCTTGAGTTTCAAAAACTAGGGTGACTGGAAGTTCTGAGTTAGGCAAACCAAAGGTTTCAAATCCATTCAGCTTTCGCACACCTGCGGCTTGAGCTAATTCGCCATTGACAGTGGCATCAATAAATTGTTTTGCTACATAAACTGTCCCTTTTGAGGTAATTATGCTAGTAATTTTTTTGCCTTCTTTATTGATTGATTTAATTTCTACTTTGCCCAGGAGTGCAACTCCTGCTTGTACCAGCATTGCTTTCAGGGCTGCGGTGGCTTTGCTGGGGTCAAGGGCGATCGCGCTGACACCAGATTTTTGCAGGAATTCTTTATAGATTGTCGGCGGTGAACCGAAGGGGTCTAAATTTAAAGATTGTTGGAGTTCTTGACTAACCTGACTTCGATCTAAATAAGCGAGGCCGCCTCTGACTAAATGTCCGCCAATTCCTTCTTGCAAGCTTCCTTTAGACATCAGCAAAACTCGCGGATAAAGCTTTGTCCGGCGGCGGTATTCTCTGGCTGCTGAGATAACAGCTAGAACTCCTGGAACTTCATCACCAAAGCAGATGATATCGTAAGAACGTAGATCCATGAGCATTATTTAATCACGTCTCCCGATCGCCATTTTGTCGATCTGCATCTCAATTTTTGCCATCAAACTCTCTGTCTGTTCCAAATAAGGCCGCATCTTTCCTAATTTTTTTGATAATTTTCACACATTTCGGGACGCAAAAATCGGGATTTTCGGGAAAATCTTGCGTTTAGGGCGATCGCGATCGGTGAAAAAACTCGGTTGGCGATCGCCCGCAGGCTGCGTCATTCTGGCACTCTTTCCTCTCAATTAGCTTATATTATCAGGATCTATCCCCAACTCGCGCAATCGTTCAGCTAGTCGATCGGCGCGCTGGGCTAATTCCTTCACCTGTTCTTCAGGAGTCAGATAGCGTTTGCCATCCGCATCGTACCAATACAACCATTCCCTTGTCACCCCAGAATAATTTCCCCTTTCACAACCAATTCCCAAACCAATTTCTGGCATCCAAACAGGATTTCCTGGCTGTAACTCATACTTGCCATTGACTAACTTATGTACTTCCAAACGGGGTTTGCGGCGGCGGCGAGAAGAATAAATGACATAGTAAAGTATGCCTAAACTTTGATATTCTTCCAACTTGGCGGTATATTCGTTGCGATAAGTTGGGGAAACAACTTCGAGGACAAAAGTTGGCATTACTTTTTCCTCCCATACCGCGTAACTGGGACGCAATTCTTCGTCATAAAACCTTTCCACACCTAAACTCAAGAAAGCATCTGGCACAATAGCTGGTTTGTCAGGGTGATGGTAAAGACCCATATCTATGCCAAAAAACCAGTCCATGCGTTCTGCCCAAATTATGAGCAATATTGCTTTCAGCAATCCTGGTATTAATTCTTGCAGTTCGTTATCCACTGGTGTTTCATCTGAGTCTGGTAGTTCTTCTGCTGAGGGCCAGTGCTTCGGGAAGTTGTAATTTAACATGGTAATTTTTCTCGAAACTCATTAATATTATAGCATTGAGTTGTTGGGTGTTCTTTTGTATTTGATTAAGAATATTATGGGTCGCAAAGACGCTAAGTAAGAAAAGGAAGAAAAGCAAGATGATAGGTAATATTGACTTATTTGATCTGAATTAATTTTTGTAAAATATCGGCTGAGATTTACGCGATCGACTAAACTATGTCTAAGCAGTCGGTTCTAATGGGGAACAGCCATTAGAGGAAACGGGGAAAGTTTGGTGCAAATCCAACGCTGTCCCGCAACTGTAATGAGGTTTGTAGTAAGGACTTCAGTCCTCTACCTCTCAAGTCAGAACGCCCGCCGATGTGTTGGTTCACATAGTCTCATCCGCGAGGTACTTGATGAAGGCGCGAAATCGGAAATTAGTCAGCCTGGGATTGATGGCTGGCTTGAGTTGTTATCTTGTCTTGGGTTCGGCAACACCGGCCGCTGCTATGCACATTTCAGAAGGTTTTTTGCCTGTACAATGGGCTGCGTTTTGGTGGATGGTGGCTTTGCCTTTTTTTGTGTTGGGTTTGCGTGAAATTACTCGCATCACCAAAGAACACCCGGAACTTAAATTATTACTAGCTTTGGCGGGTGCGTTTACTTTTGTGCTTTCTGCTTTAAAAATTCCATCGGTAACGGGGAGTTGTTCTCACCCAACGGGTACGGGTTTGGGTGCAATTTTGTTCGGCCCTTCGGTGATGGCTGTACTTGGTGCTTTAGTGCTGTTGTTTCAAACGTTATTGTTAGCACACGGTGGGCTGACAACGTTGGGGGCGAATATGTTTTCGATGGCGATTGTTGGGCCGTTTGCTGCATATTTTATCTATCAATTGCTGATGCGAACTGGTAAACAAAGGTTGGCAATTTTTTGTGCGGCTGCTTTGGCAGATTTGCTGACTTATGTGGTGACTTCGATGCAGTTGGCATTGGCTTTTCCGGCAGCGAGTGGCGGTTTTATGGCTTCGTTTCTCAAGTTTGCTAGTATCTTTGCGATTACTCAAGTACCTCTGGCGATTAGTGAGGGATTGCTGACTTTATTGGTTTGGAATTGGCTGCATTCTTACGGAAAACCAGAGTTAGAAATTCTGAAATTATTGAAACAGGAGTCATAAAGTCGTGAATCAAAAACCTACAAAAAATCAGCAAGCTAGTTCGCAACAAAATTGGATGTTAGTAATTGCAGTTGTCGCCCTTGCGGTGATTCCCCTAGTTTTTGTGCGGGGTGAATACGGCGGATCGGACGATCGCGCACAGAAAGCAATTACCGAAATTCAACCCGATTATAAACCTTGGTTCAATCACTTGTTTGAACCGCCTAGCGCTGAAATTGCCAGTCTATTATTTGCGACTCAAGCGGCGCTGGGGGCTGGTGCGATCGGATATGCGATCGGGCTTTATAAAGGTCGATCGCAATCTCAGCAATCTGATGATAAATCGCCGCTGGAATGAATCATCAGATTGATAGTCTGGCTTACACCAATCGTTTGCGTGGGTTGCCGCCAACTCACAAATTATCGTTTGCGATCGCCCTTTTGATTCTATCTTTGCTTTCTGGGGCGATCGTCCAATTGTCGATCGCGCTTTGGTTAGCAGTCTGGATCATCATCTACGCGGGCATTCCGGGGAAACTATATCTGCGGTTGTTGTCGCTACCGTTGATGTTTTTGTTGACGAGTTTGCCTGCTTTGGCGATTAATGGAATTGAGTTAAATCAAATCCAGACAATGCAGTGGGATATTTGGCAAGGTTGGGGGATTAGCATCGGCAATTTTTATCTGTATGTGAGTCGCACAGGCTTATACCAAGTGAGTTTGTTATTTCCGCGCACCTTGGCATCGACAAGTTGTATGTACTTCATTTTGTTGACGGTGCCATTTACAGAAACCTTGCAAATCCTCAGAAAATTGCGCTTTCCGGCTTTGCTGACAGAACTCTTGTTGTTGATGTATCGGTTTATTTTTAGCTTATTGGCGATCGCAGATGAACTTTGGATCGCCCAAAACTCGCGCTGTGGCTATCGCACTTGGAAACTGGGAATGCGTAGTTTAGGCATTTTAATCGGGCAATTACTTCAGCGAACTTTGGTAAATTACCGTCAAGTTTCGTTGAGTTTAGCATCGCGTGGCTTTAATGGAGAATTGCGGGTTTGGCATTCTTCCCCTTACAAAACTTCGCGAAGATATACATTTGAAGCCGTGTTTGGGTGCACGGTTTTAACTTTGTTAAGTGTGTTATTTCAAAGTTGAAAATAAATAAAGAAATGAGGAGACGGCAGTGCCGTGTCTCTACAATATGATTTTGGGTAGGGACACGGCATTGCCGTCTCCTCTATCCTGACTGAAGATATGACTTTTATGAACATAATCAATGACTTTAATGAATTGACTCCACAAGAAACCTGTTGAATAATTGTAGTCAACACTTATCTTGTGGAAATCCTATGATAAATAAACGACTCCTCAAAAAAATAGCTTTTTCATTACTAGCATCATTAAGC